>NZ_JAPVZO010000014.1:0-58152 GCF_041432445.1 Streptococcus sp. 27098_8_69
TCGCACTTGTCGATGCTGACTGGCTAGCTGATGTGCTTGCTGATTGGCTCGCACTGGTCGATGCTGACTGGCTAGCTGACGTGCTTGCTGATTGACTTGCGCTTGTTGATGCTGACTGGCTAGCCGACGTGCTTGCTGACTGACTTGCGCTTGTTGATGCTGACTGGCTAGCTGACGTGCTGGCTGATTGACTGGCGCTGGTTGATGCTGACTGGCTAGCTGACGTGCTTGCTGATTGACTGGCGCTTGTTGAAGCTGACTGGCTAGCCGACGTGCTGGCTGATTGGCTCGCACTGGTCGATGCTGACTGGCTAGCTGATGTGCTTGCTGATTGACTCGCACTTGTTGAAGCACTTTGGCTTGCAGACGTGCTGGCTGATTGGCTCGCACTGGTCGATGCTGACTGGCTAGCTGATGTGCTTGCTGATTGACTTGCGCTTGTTGAAGCTGACTCAGATGCACTGGTCATTGCACTTACTGATGCACTGGTTGAAGCAGACACTGACGCACTGGTTGACGCTGATGCTGACTTATGATCCGAATCTGACAAATCAGGAGTTACTGTGTTTTTTGTTCCGTCTTTGTAGGTAATCGTTACAGTTCCATTGCTATCAATATCGTACGATTTAATACGGAAATCTGTTGCAGGGTTAGACGTCTTCACTGCATTAAGAATCTTATCAAGGTCTTTTCGAGTCAAGGAAGTTAGATTAGAAACCTGGACAGCATCTTTTGGTTTAACACCTGGGAATTTTTCGTTCAGTTTCCCTTGTGCTACTACAGTCGTTACTCTACCCGTATTATCTGATAAGTCTGTAGCATTAGTTCCACGAGTCCATTTGTTTCCATCTTTATACTGTACATTTTCTCCATAAGTAGCAGTGTACTCTAGCACTTTTGGAGTTGTCGCCGAAGCTTCAGTGGTAATATCCTTAATTCCTAGTGCATCATCATCTGAAGAATAGCCATCTTGGAAAATACGACTGATATCAGAAGTTCCATCGTTTAATTTCAGAGTTTTAATCTTACCACTATTATCTTTAGCAGTTAAAACAACTTTAATCTTGTCGCCTGCGAAGACTTCGTAACCGCTGACTCCTGGACGAACATTATTCTTAATCGATTGTTTTTCCCATAGGCCAGTTTTATCGTTCTTAATATAAAGTTCAAAAGTTACTTCAGGTGCTACAGTTTCCTTGGTAATCGTCTTCGTCGTTGTAGCTGAAGTCAAGGTTTCAGTTCCACCACCCGGTAGACTGACTGTCTTCTCTTGCTTAACAGTTACATCACCTGTTGGAAGAAGACCGTTATTGCCATCATAAGCATCCTGCAACTCTGTCGGCTCAAATGTGACACTTGTTTCATTGTCCTTAGCAGTCTTGGTGAATGTATGACCAGCTAATGTTAATGTTACAAGAGCTCCAGGTGTGACATTGGTCACAACAATTGAACGATTTGGCAAGCCGCCAGTTTCATTGGTAGAATTAACTGAGATAACTGGCGCTTGTGGGTTTACCTTAATAGTCACGTCTACTGTTCTACTATTTCCAGGAGCTCCACTATAGGAACCTTGCGGAAGAGTGACTGTAACTTTTTTCGTATAAACCCCAGGGTTTGCCAGCATAGCATCATCAGGAGCCTGGACCCAACTAAAGGTTGTTCCTGTTGGGAAGGATACACTTTCGTTCGAATTTTTAAGTGCCTCTCCTGGATTTTTAATAATCTCTGCTAATGGAGCCTTATTCCCCACAGTTGTAACATACTCCTGTTTAGCTACAGGATCAACAACTGTATAATCAAAGCTTATCTGACTTGTCAAGGCAGGATTGCTTGTTGAAACATCTCCAAAACGTCCTTTTGGATAAGTGGCAATTAGCGTATAGGTTGTATGGTGACTGACAGGTTCCAGATTCACAACCTCTTTAGTCGTATACCATACTTCACCAAAAGTCGGGGTCCCAACATCAGTTGTTTGTTCAGCCCCTGTGTTATTTAACTTATATTTATAAGACCATTTGGTTCCTGTTGGAAGTTCATTAACATTGGTATACAAATCAGTATGTCTACCCATATTATTAGCCCAATTTCCTCCAGAAACTCTACTTAGATTATCACCTGTCGTTCCTTTAAAGGCATAAAATTGACCTGTCACACCATTGTAAGTCTTGGTTTCAACTTTCGGATAAACAGTATAGTTAACTGTTACATCATCAGTAGAGCCATCAGAATAAGTAACCCGTGCAACTGCACTTTTTGTCCCAGCAGATGTGTTGTCAATGCGACTAACCCATGAAACAGTCGTTCCTTGAGGGAGCTGTCCTCCGCCATCAAGCTGGACAAAGTTCGTAGCATCGTTTAAATCCGTTGCCGTTTCACCAGTATAGGTATAAATAGTCGATGCCTTCGCTACAGCAGTATATTTATCAGTCTGGCTTTTGATTACAAATTTGACATAACCATTGTCGGTTATACCGTTTTTTGCATGGTTACTATCAGAGGTGTTTTGGTCATCTGTTGCCATTAAATAGCGTTCAAATGATGCTAACGGTACATTTTTTGCTAGAGTGCCTGTAAGGGTAATCTTTGCATCCGCCTGATCTGTCAAATTTGTGATTGGAGTTGAACGATTGAGACCGGTATATCCTGCATAGTTTGTACCATTAGCATTGTCAGCTGTACCTTGCATTTCAAACTTCAATGAAGAAATCTTGCCAGAATCATCAGTTGCTCTAAAGGTTACATTAACTTCTTCCCCACGGTATAGATAGATTTCCTTAGTTGTAGCATTATCATAATGAATCTCCAGTTTTGGTCGTTCATTGACTGTAACATCTCGAGAAATAGTATTGCTTGTTAAATCCTTATAAATAATCTTTGCAGTTCCATCGCTTGCAACTTCAATGTCTTTGATGCGGTGAACTGTCTTATCATTCTTAGCGTAGATGGCATTCTTGACATCTGTCTTTTCGTTATCTGTTAAACTGTTTTTATTTACTACAGGTGTAAAGTCAGGATTTGTTACTTTAAGACGGTCTTTCAGTTGTCCTTGGGTGATACGAACATTGCCAGTACCATTCACTCTGTTGAAGTTGCCTACTTGGTCAGTTGCAACTGCATTCCGTTGCCAAGTATGTCCTGAGTTCCACTCCAGATTATCATTCATATGAGCGTCGACTGTGATAGTCGCAGGACTTTCTGGCGTAGCTGTGATATTTCCTGTCAAGAGCCCTACAGTTCCTGTACCATAGTTAGAACCTTCAAAGTAGTTTTCTCTCAACCCTGGTTGGTTCCCATCTGCTCTAGGTACAATCTTGAACTCTCTTAATTTACCACTATTATCAGTCGCAGTAAATTTAACGGTGAAATCATCACCTGCATAGACAATATGTTCCATCCCACGACTAGAGTCGGGACTTTGAGTAGCTGTAATCTGCTGACCACCACGTGTCACGGTTACAGCAGGTACAGGCACCTCAGTTTCCGCTCTTACGTTAGCTCGAACGACATCCACAGTGTTATCACGATAAGTAATAGTGATTTCACCCGTATTAGACACCGTTATTTCGTGATTACCTTCAGAATTTTTCTTGTAATCAGAACTGTTGAGGATAGTGGCATTTTTACTATTGTTCCTAAAGTTTTCAAGAATTTGAGCTCTCTCAGTCTCGCTCAAAGATGACGGATTGTTAACCGTAACAGTATCACCACTCACAGGATTTTGTCGCTCATTGAACCCTCTGATATTGAGAGTCATACGTGCCGTAGTTGATTGATTGTCAGTATCTGTTACAATATATTCAAGAATGTGCGCGCCAGTAGCAAACGGCTTCCATGTTCCATTGTCTCGACCAATCGTACCTCCCATATTTACCGTATAAAGCTTTGGATGATAGAGAAGCGCACCCCATTGATTATACACACCAAAATCACCAAGGACTCCCCGTTTACTCTTTGGATAATTAGGAGCACTTAAACCTGTGATGATTGTATTATTAGGTCCTTCAGCTAATGTTTTCAACCCCTTGTCATCACGCATCGACAAGTTGATTGTGGAAATAGAATCGTCATTATAATAGGTGACATCTGCAGGGAAACTAATGGTAGGTGGTTTAGATGCTGCACGGTTATAACCTGCTTCACCAGTCGTAACGGTTGAGCTCATTGAGCCACTATAATTCCCAGAAGTGTCAGCACTTGTGAACGGTTGACTACTTGTCGCCACTCGAGCATTCAAAGTAGCTGCGTTAGAACGATTGTTTACCGTCGCATACACCAATATTGTCGCTTCAAGGTTTCTATTCAAATCATGGCGCTTGTTGAATACATACTCATTACCAGAACCACCACGTTTTTCCATTGGTTGTCCATTGAAAAGAACATGAGTGATGGTTGTGTTTCTATCCACCTGCGCGATCAGACCTGCGTAATTAAGCGGACTCTGCGAATGCATTTTGATTGTCCAGACAACCTCACGATTAGAACTTGAATAACTACCTTGACCAAGTTGAGCTGTGGTGTGATTGTTTACTGCAATCGGAGAAAGGCCTCGGAGATTTTCTCCCGTTGCCATTGGTTTCCCATTACGGCTATCACGTTGGCCAGAGGTTGCACGTGAAACCGCATTGGCGATAGAGTTGCGAGCTGAAGTAGCTGTCTTGACAACTGTTCCTAGGTCAGCATTTGGATCCTTGAGAGCAGACTCAATCTCAGCAATAGCAGATTTCACCTTAAGAATGGCTGAGCTTGTATCTGGAAGGTCCACGGCTTTAGCTAGGTATTCTCCCATTTCTGCTGAAAGTGCTGCCAGTTTCTTACGGTCTTCTGCTTGCTTTTTAGCGCTCACTTCTGCAGTCGTTGTCGCAGCAAGAGTCGCTGTTGTGGTTGCTGTCAGACTCGCATTTTGACTTGTGAAGTTTTCTGCAGTTGAAAGAGAACTAGAAAGATCAGGATTGACCTCAACATTGCTAGCGTCTACTGTAGTTCTTGATACTCTGTCGTTACTGATAGTGTTTTCGCTAGAAACCCTTTGTGAACCTTCTACATGCGAAACCTCAGAGCGAGAACTGCTTGCAACAGTTGAAGCACTATCTGATGTTGAGGCAGAATCGTTCAATGAAGATGAGATACTAGCTGAAGTTGAAGATGAAACACTGGCACTAGTGCTAGCTGATGTTGAGGCACTTACGGACTCGGATGCACTTGTTGAGGCCGAAATAGAGGCACTTGTAGAAGCAGAGATTGAGACACTCTCACTAACAGAGGTAGATGTTGAAACAGAAGTTTGTTGCTCATCATCTTTATTGACCGTTCCCAAAACAACCTGATCAGAATTCACTAGATTGTCAGTACCATCCACGACTTTCTCTACAGCCAGCTGTTCATTGGCATGGACTTGCGTATGAGTGGCAACTCCACCACCAACAACGGCCCCCGCGGCAACTATCCCCTTGAGGACATCTATCCCAGTTAAAGAAGTTGAGACACGATCTTCCACAACTTCAGTTGTCACCTGAGCAGTATCAACACCACCACGAAGAACCTTGAACAAACCAAAAAGAGAGGTAGATGCTCGAAGCCAGTGTTTCCCTGACTTGATCAATTTATACCTCGTTACTCGGTCTGTTTCTCTATATCGTCCTTCCTGACGTCTAAAAAACATGATTTTTCTCCTTGAGTTCATTTTTTATAAAAAACTAAATACCAAAACATCCTTAAGATACACAGCCACGTTACATGGATATTTTCTCTTTTTTCACCCTGACAAGCAATGGTGTAGTCTTAAAAAATTTTTGATATAGAGCTCAATCTATAACACTTTATTATAGCACACTATAGGCTTCTTTGTCCAAAGATTAAGTTGAAAATAGATTAACACAAACGCCTTGAACTTTTTGTAGATTTTCCCTGATTGTAAGATTCTTTTTTGTCCAATAATCATCTGTTTACCTTTAAAAAATCAAATATTATTGTTAAAAATCAGTAGGATGAAATAAAATATAGTGGATTAAAATAAGATATGAACAGAGAAATTAGGAAAGCCAAACTAATTTCTAGAAATATCTTTAGCAGTTGTACTGTACTGTTCTAGATTCAATCTACTATATAAACAAATTAACCAGAAAGAAAAGTCAGATCAATTTCTAGCAATGTTTAAAAATCCGTAGCGTACTATTCTAGGTTCAATCTACTATATGTCGAATCATTGATCCATCAAAAAAAGCCGCCTGATTGGGCGACTTAATTTTTTATAGGGAGATTATTATGAAAAAGTTTTAGGAGTATAAGTTAAGGTCTTTTTAACTTATGAGATAAGTATACAACTCCTAACTTAAAGTTTCCTTAAGTATTTTTAACTGTAAGATTTTTCCATTTTTCTCGCCAGTTTTTCTTAGATAAACGCTTTTGATAGAGCTTCATTCGGTCTTGATTTTCTAAAAAATGAGGAGTCGGACGAACTTGAAAGTTCAAAATATCCTCCAAACCATAAGGGGTAAAGAGCTCTAAAGCTGCGTCAGCTTGCAAGCGAAGTCCTACTGCCGTACAACGCTCTGGATACTTACTCATGGCATCGCAGGAATTTCTATACGGAGGCGTATGGGGACTATGCTGATGCATATAGACCTGATTTTTCAGCTCCCACTGATACCGAGGAAAGTCCTCCCTCAACTTGTTCTCTATAACCAGCGTTTCTTCGTAACTCACATCTGGGTCAAAGAAAATCACATCCACATCCGTTTCACGATCAAAAGCTGGCTTATCTGACAAGAGATTCCAGATAAAATTTCGGACCGAACCAGCTGCTAACCAGGAATCTTTCAACTCCAAGTCACGGATAATAGTCAGAATAGCCATCATATCAGAATTTTCTCTAAAATAGTCTAAGATTTCAGTCTTATTTTTCAATGTATTCATACCCCAAATGTTCATAAGCCTTAGCTGTCGCCACCCGTCCAGAACGAGTTCGCATGATAAAGCCTTTCTGGATAAGGTAGGGCTCGTACATGTCTTCTACCGTCTCACGCTCTTCGGCGATATTTACAGAAAGAGTTCCTAGACCGACAGGACCTCCACCGTACATCTCAATCATGGTGCGGAGAATTTTCTGGTCCACATAGTCCAAGCCTTCATGGTCTACATCCAGCATGGTCAAAGCCTTATCCGTAATCACATCATCGATAACCCCATTCCCCATAATCTGGGCAAAATCTCGCACGCGCTTGAGGAGACGATTGGCGATACGAGGAGTCCCACGACTACGGAGGGCCAACTCAGAAGCTGCCTCGTGAGTAATTTCCATCTCAAAAATATCTGCCGTCCGCTCGACAATCTCTGTCAAGTCATCATGGGCATAATACTCCATGTGGCCAGTAATTCCAAAACGTGCACGAAGTGGATTTGAAAGCATCCCTGCTCGTGTCGTCGCACCAATCAAGGTAAAAGGTGGCAATTCCAGATGGACACTGCGACTACCTTCCCCCGCACCAATCATGATGTCGATGTAGAAGTCTTCCATAGCACTGTAAAGCACCTCTTCCACCGACATGGGCAAGCGATGAATCTCATCAATAAAAAGAACATCTCCTGGCTCCAAATCATTCAAAATCGCAACTAAATCACCGGCTTTTTCGATAACAGGACCAGACGTTTGCTTGAGATTGACTCCCAGTTCATTGGCAATGACAAAAGCCATGGTTGTTTTCCCGAGACCTGGAGGGCCAAACAAAAGAACATGGTCCAGCGCCTCATCACGCATTTTTGCAGCTTCAATAAAGATTTGAAGCTGATCCTTGACCTTGTCCTGACCGATATATTCACGTAAATATTGGGGACGGAGGGTACGCTCCACCAACTCCTCATCACCCATGATTTCATTATCTAAAATTCTACTCATGTTCCTATTATAGCAAAAATCCAGCCTACAAACAAAAAAGCCACCTGATTTGGTAGCTCCCGAGTTTAGACATAATATTCTACCGCACTGCTACACCGCCTACGAAAGAAGGTGAAATAGCCCATGATGGAACTAATCATTAAAACTATCATCGGACCAATTGTGGTCGGTGTCGTTCTTCGCTTATACTCAATGAAAATCAAAGAGCAAACTAGGAAGCTAGCCACAGGTTGCTCAAAGCACAGCTTTGAGGTTGCAGATGGAAGCTGACGTGGTTTGAAGAGATTTTCGAAGAGTATTAGTCGATAAATGGTTAAACAAGAACAAATAGTGTCAAAAAAGACCCCAAGCTTATTTGGTCGTGAGCTTGGGGTCTTTTCTAGCCTATGATATAGACACAATACTTAATTCCCTTTTATTATCCCATAGTTCACAAAATTTGTCAAAGTTTTACTCCCTTGTCCAATAAGACTTTCAACATTAAGAGAACCTTAGGAATTATCAAAGAAAACAAAAGATTACATCACTATCAATGAACATGGGCGCTCATCAACTCAAATTAGTCAAACCAACATTTTAATCCATTAAATGAAACGACAGACTTACACATAATGTACCACTTCTTCACATTATTTCACGAGTTCCAACCGAGCAGTTTGGGAAGGTACTAGGCCATACAAAAATCTATATGACAGATCGTTATAACCAAGTTGAGGACGAACTTGCTGAAGCGACAACAGACCTATTTCTTAGTCATATTCGCTAAAAAATCCCCGCTAAAATCTCAAAAAGTCCCCGCCAATTCCCCGACCAAAATCCGAAAAATACCGAAAAATATCGAAAAATGATTTTTAGAATAGTCCCAAAAAGCCTGAAATAGAGCCAAAAAACTCCACCTGATTTGGTGGAGTTAAGGGAGATTATTATGAAAAAGAAAAGTTTAGGATTTCTATTAAATAAAGTTAGGAGGTCTTTATTTAATAGTTACATGATACAAGAAAAGTCTTAAAGTTAACTTAAGATTTTCTAGTTTTTACTTTTGTTCAAAAATAATAAATACTAAGTAAAAATTGCTAAAAGCAAACAAGAAAAAAACCACCAAATTGGGTGACTTTATTAGGAGATTATGATGAAAAAAAGTTTTAGGATTTCTATTAAATAAAGTTAGGAGGTCTTTATTTAATAGCTAAATGATACAAGACAAGACTTAAAGTTAGCTTAAGAATTTCTAGTTTTTACTTTTGTTCAAAAATAATAAATACTAATTAAAAATTGCTAAAAGTAAACAAGAAAAAGCCACCGAATTGGGTGACTTCATTAGGGAGATTATGATGAAAAAAAGTTTAGGATTTCTATTAAATAAAGGTTACTCAATGAAAATCGAAATCAGACTAGGCAGAGTGACGCAAGCATAACTAAAGTTAGGTAAGTCGACTCTAACGAAGTATGGTGAGATTTTCGAAGAGTATTAGGAGGTCTTTATTTAATGATTACATGATACACAAGCAGACTTAAAATTAGCTTAAGTGAAAGAATTATTTTAATTTTTTCGATTCACCCAAATCATGCCCGTACACTGGAAACTAGATAAGGTTTCAAAACCTAAGAAACGATAAAAGGCTAGCGTTTTTTCAGACTCATCTGTCGCTAGTTGGATTTGGTAGGTATCTTTATAATCGGATAAAGCCTGCTTCATCAAGGTGCTGCCAATTCCTTGACGCTGATAAGTAGGCAAGACGATCAAATCCTGGACAAAAACCGAAGAAAAACCGTCTCCAATCAAGCGAACTAGACCAACGATTTTCTCACCATCACGCGCTAGATAAATGGACAGTGAATGAGTCAAAGCCTGGGCTAACATTTGAGGCTGATTGGTATAATTTGTCCAACCAACTGCCTGGTAGAGATGCAAAACGTCATCAAGTGAAACAGATGTTTCTTTTGTAATCTTAATCATAGCAAACCTTTCTAACATTCCCGCAAAGATTTAATTTGATACCCATTTTCATCAAAATTATCCGGACGCAACCACGCTTCAAAACGAGATTTAACCTTTGGCCAGTCCTTATCAATCATAGACATCCAATCCGTATCTCGAGTCCTTCCCTTGTAGATAACCGCTTGACGGAAAGTGCCTTCGTAGATAAAACCCAAACGTTCTGCTGCTTTTCTAGAAGGTAGATTTAGTGCATCACATTTCCACTCATAACGGCGATAGTTAAGCTCTTCAAAGACATAACGAGCAAGCAAATAGTGGGCTTCTGTTCCCATTCTTGTCTGTTTGAGAGCCGGCGAAAAGGTCACCGCGCCAACTTCAATCACGCGATTGGCTTGGTCAATACGCATGAGAGAAAAAGTCCCCAGCGCCTTTCCAGTAACTTTATCGATAATCACATAATAGAAGCGATCCTTGCGCTCCATCATCTGCTTTAAAGCGATGATTAATTCTTCAAGATTTTCTACTGGTGGTTGAAAGAGATAGGTCCACATGTCACGAGGGCTATCTGGACCATAAACAGCTAACAAATCTTTCGCGTGCTTTTCCACTGAAAGAGCTTCTAGAATCGTATACTGTCCTTCTATCCGTACAAGTGACGGTAAAACTCCAGGTGTATCGTCTACAGGTTCACCGATCATCTGACCATATTCATTTACTGGCATAGCTTTCTCCTTATCTTACTCTTATAAGTTTAAAGATGTGAATAGTATATCACATCTCACAGGTAATCTACAAAAAATCCTCCAGAACTTAGCTCTGAAGGATTTTTAAATTTATTTCGTTACGATATTTACGAGTTTAGTTGGCTCAAACAGTTTGGGGAACTGTTTGAGGTTGCAAATAAGCAAATAAATTGGTTATTTTACAACAATGTTAACCAATTTAGTTGGCTTCAATAGTCCAGTGGACTATTGAAGGTGGCAGATAGGGCTAATAAACTCGTTATTTTACAACGATATTAACGAGTTTATTAGGGACACTAATCACTTTCACGATTTCCTTGCCGACAATTTCTGCCTTAACTTTTTCGTCAGCTAGAGCGATTTCTTGCAATTCTTCACGTGAAAGGTCCTTCGCAACCATAAGTTTAGCACGGACTTTTCCTTTGATTTGAACGACGATTTCGACTTCGTCTTCAACCAATTTGCTTTCGTCCCATGTTGGCCAAGCCACATAAGAGATAGACTCACCTGTTGCTGCGACTGTTTGCCAGAGTTCTTCTGCCAAGTGAGGTGCAAATGGGGCAATCAATTGAATAAAGCCTTTGGCATAGTCCACATAGAGTTTGTCTTCCTTGTTAGCAGCGTTGACAAAGACCATGAGCTGGGCAATGGCTGTGTTGAATTTCATAGACTCGATTTGCTCTGTAACAGATTTAACGGTTTCGTTGTAAACCTTGTCAAGAGCGCCATTGTTTTCCGCAACGATTTCTTTACTTGTAATCAAACGGTAAACACGGTCAAGGAATTTACGGCTTCCTTCCAGACCTTCTTCAGACCAAGCGATGGAAGCATCAAGTGGTCCCATGAACATTTCATAGACACGAAGGGTATCCGCACCGTATTGTTCCACCACATCGTCTGGGTTGACAACGTTCTTGAGGGATTTGGACATCTTAGCTGGTGCTTGCTCCAACTCTTCCCCTGTTTCCACATGGAAGAATGAACCGTCACGTTTTTCAACCTTGTCAGTTGCCACAAGTGCGCCACGGTGGTCACGGTAGCTTGTTCCCAAGATCATTCCTTGGTTAAAGAGTTTTTGGAATGGCTCTTTAGTCGGTACAACACCAAGGTCATAGAGGAATTTGTGCCAGAAACGAGCGTAAAGCAAGTGAAGCACGGCGTGTTCTGCACCACCCACATAGATATCTACTGGCAACCATTGTTTGAGAAGGTCCTCATCGGCTAATTTCTCAGTGTTGTGTGGATCGATATAGCGGAGGTAGTACCAGCTTGAACCAGCCCATTGTGGCATGGTGTTTGTTTCACGACGACCCTTGACACCATCTTCACGAGTCACTTCAAGCCAGTCTGTCAAGTTGGCCAATGGGCTTTCACCAGTACCTGAAGGGCGGATGTCCTTGGTTACTGGCAAGACAAGTGGGAGTTCACTTTCTGGAACAGCTGTTGAAGTACCATCTTCCCAATGAATGATTGGGATTGGTTCACCCCAGTAACGTTGACGGCTAAAGAGCCAGTCACGAAGACGGTAGGTAACCTTTTCTTGACCAAAGCCTTTTTCTTCCAACCAAGCCACAATTTTAGCAATGGCGTCTTCTTTATTCAATCCATCTAGGAAGTCAGAATTAACATGAAGGCCATCTTCTGTGTAGGCAGCCTCTTCAACGTTTCCACCTTCCAAGACTTCTACGATTGGTAGGTCAAATTGTTTGGCAAATTCCCAGTCACGTTGGTCGTGGGCAGGTACAGCCATAACAGCACCTGTTCCGTAGCTAGCAAGGACATAGTCAGCAATCCAGATTGGAATTTCCTTGCCATTGACAGGATTGATGGCATAAGCTCCAGTCCAAACTCCTGTTTTTTCCTTGGCAAGGTCAGTACGAGCCAAGTCAGACTTGAGGCTAGCTTGGTGTTTGTAGTCAGCTACAGCCCCAGCTTGTTCAGGACTTGTGATAGCGTCTACCAAGTCATGCTCAGGAGCCAAAACAGTGAAGGTCGCACCAAAAAGGGTATCTGGACGTGTCGTAAAGACGGTGAATTCCTTGTCTGTTCCTTTCACCTTGAAAGTGACATTGGCACCAGTTGATTTCCCAATCCAGTTGCGTTGCATGTCCTTGATAGACTCTGGCCAGTCAAGGTCATCCAAGTCGTTGAGCAAGCGTTCTGCATAGGCAGTGATTTTAAGCATCCATTGGCGCATTGGTTTACGGACAACCGGATAGCCACCACGCTCAGATGTTCCATCTGGAAGCACTTCTTCGTTGGCGATAGCTGTTCCCAATTCCTCAACCCAGTTTACTGGCACTTCAGCTTCATAAGCCAAGCCTTTTTCGTAAAGCTTAGTGAAAATCCATTGCGTCCACTTGTAGTAGTTCGGATCTGTAGTATTGACTTCACGATCCCAGTCGTAAGAGAATCCAAGCGCATTGATTTGGCGTTTGAAGTTAGCAATGTTTTCCGCTGTAAATTCCGCTGGGTCATTTCCTGTATCCATAGCATATTGCTCTGCAGGCAAACCAAAAGCATCCCATCCCATTGGGTGAAGGACATTGTAGCCTTGCGCACGTTTAAAACGGCTGAGGATATCAGTCGCTGTGTAACCTTCTGGGTGTCCTACGTGCAGACCTGCTCCAGATGGGTAAGGGAACATATCAAGCGCATAAAACTTAGGTTTTGAAGCGTCTGTTCCTGTCTTAAAAGTGTGATGGTCAGCCCAGTATTTTTGCCACTTAGGCTCGATTTCTTTATGATTGTAAAAACTCATAGCGTCTCTCCAATTTTCGTGATGCTCCTATTATACCATTTTTAAGGGGATTTAGTCTCTTTCTTTTCAACTCTTTTCTCTTTTCACCTTGCCTTCCATTTTCAATACTGCTATACTTACTTTAGTATGCTCTTCATAAGAGGTAATTTATGGCCCATTCTTTTAAACATTCTCTCCAAAAAGAGATTCTTCACCGTAGTTCTTTGGCTGCTTTGGCGACCTCGTTTTTACTCCTCATTCTCCTGTTTGGTTTTTCCTATTTCCTGCAAAAGCAACAACTCACCAAGGATACCCAACAGATCGTCCAGCATGTTCGGAACATGAAACAAGCGAACTATCAATTACTGGAGACCATGAATCAAAAAATGGTTCCAGAATTTTTAGAGGGTAAACACACTGACCGAGAACTCTTTAGTCTATTTTATGAAACAAAAGCTCAACTGAAACTCAGTTCTGATTTTATTATCCTTGACGACACAGGAGAACTTCTCTTTAGTACCAATCGCAACCATCAAGAAACTATTTTAGCTCCTTATTATTTAAAATTGTTAATTCAAAATCCGATTCAAGGAACTATTACAGAAAAGGTTGCTTTGTCAATAGATAAACAACATTACGCACTCTTCATTATGCCTATCGTTCAAAATCAACGAGTTAAGGCTTATAGCATTTCTTTTGTAAATGAAAATGAATTTGTGTCCAGTATCCCTCTTATCAATTCAAAATACGCCATTACAGATACTTTTGGAAACATCTACTCTAGTAATACCAATCAATTTACTCAATCAACTCTGGAAAAATTTGATGAAAAATTACTCCAGTCTAAAACTCATTGGTACGTTGAAAATCCACTTCTGATTGAAAAACGTAAAATTGAACCGATTTTCTCAATCTACACCTTTCAATCTTTCTTTCCCATTCCGAGTTTACTAGGGCTTGCTTCTGTCTTAACACTCTGTATCTTTCTATTATACTTCTGGCAGGCAAGACGAATTGCTTATAAAATCGCGACGCACAATGCCGGCCCTATTGAAAGTCTGGTCTATCAACTACAGGAAATCCCCAAGAAAAAGGACAAGAAGCTCACTCTCCATACTGGGGATGAATTTGAACTGATTGCTGAGAAAATCACCGATATGCTCCAAGAGTTGGATGAGCTCCATCAAAAGATGTTGACCATTGAGAAGGAAAAGTGGATCTTTGAAAGAAAGATGCTGGAAGCTCAGTTTAATCCTCACTTCCTCTACAATACCTTGGAAACCATTAAAATCACGAGTATGATTGATGCTAGTATTACTCAAGAACTTATTCAAAATCTCACGCGCATCCTGCGATATAGTGTAACTGAACTAGAAAAAGAAACGACTCTTGGGCAGGACCTAGAGATTATCGAAGCTTATCTGAAAATCCATCAGATTCGATTTGAACATTTTTCTTATCAGATTAACTGTTCTGAGAATCTACATTCCCAAACTATTCCGAAACTTTTCCTATTACCCCTTGTAGAAAATGCTCTAAAATACGGAAGGCAGTATCGTATCGACCTTGCCATCTCTATCCAAATTACTCAAGAGCAGGAAGCATTGATCTTTATCGTTAAGGATAATGCTGGTGGTCTAACCAAACAAGAACGTCTACACATCTTAGAATCCTTGGACAGTCCACATACACAGCACGGTATTGTCAATAGTTACAAACGATTGAATAACTTTTTTGAAAATGTCGAATTGGATTTAGGAGTGAACCCGCAAGGTGAAACCTGGGTAAAATTTGTCACGAAAGGAAGAACGCATGTTTAAGCTAATCATTGTCGAAGATGAACACCTGATCCGAAAATGGCTTGAAATTGCCGTCGACTACTCAGCCTTGGGCATTCAAGTCGTTGGAACTGCAAGTCACGGACAAGAAGGCATGGAGTTAATTCAAAAAGAGAAACCACACATCGTCCTGACAGACATTACCATGCCCATCATGGATGCTTTTATGATGTTTGAAGCGACTCGTTCACTCTCATATGAAAAAGTGATCCTCTCTGGTTACAATGATTTCCAAAATGCAAAAAAGGCCATGCAATTCGGAGCAGTAGACTTCCTTCCAAAACCCATAAATGTCGTAGAATTAACAGAGTGTTTAGAAAAAATAACTTTGCGCCTCAAGATGGATCAACACCAAACCAATCCATTTTTACATGACTACCAAGCCTTTGTTACGTCGCTTCAAAAAATCAATCCTCAAAACCAATTGATTCAACAAATTCTCGAATTTGTCCACCAACACTACTACCTACACTTTACCATTTCTACCATTGCAGAGAATCTAGGCTATAGCGAAAGTTATCTCTACAAGGTTATCAAAGAAGACTTCCCTATCACCTTGAACGAATACATTCTTCAGTATCGTTTAAAACAAGCCGTTGAAAAGATGAGTCAACATCCTGATTCCCCTCTTAGCCAAATCGCTGAAGAAGTCGGCTTTTCAGACTATAAATATTTTGGTAAAGTTTTTAAGAAATACTTTCATATCTCTCCTAAAGAGTTAAAATCCATTGGAAGAATAGTTTAGACACTGTTCTTCTTTTTTGTAGAGAATTTTACCCCATTAGGATAGAATTTTAGGTTTTAAAAACGCTTTCATTACTTTACAATAGAGGTAACAAAACTATGGAGGTATCCATCATGAAAAAGAAATGGATGTATTATGCTGCGTGTGGACTTGCTATTTTGGGGCTTGCTGCCTGCTCTTCTGACGACGCTTCAGGAGAAAAGGCAACTGAAAATGGAGGAAGCGATACTCTAGTAGTCTACTCCCCAAACTCAGAAGGATTGATTGGAGCAACTATTCCTGCTTTTGAAGAAAAGTATGGCATCAAGGTTGAACTCATTCAAGCAGGAACAGGTGAACTCTTTAAAAAACTAGAATCTGAAAAAGAAGCCCCTGTGGCAGATATCATCTTTGGTGGTTCCTATACCCAATATGCTACCCACGGGGAACTTTTTGAAAATTACGTATCAACGGAAAACGATAATGTAATCAAAGAATATCAAAATACAACTGGCTACTCAACTCCTTATACATTGGATGGTAGTGTTTTGATCGTCAACCCTGACTTGACTAAGGGGATGAATATTGAAGGTTATAGCGACCTCATCAAACCAGAACTCAAAGGAAAAATCGCAACTGCAGACCCAGCCAACTCTTCTAGCGCCTTTGCTCAACTAACAAACATGTTACAAGCTGAGGGCGGCTATACAGACGACAAGGCTTGGACTTATGTCAAAGATCTCTTTACTTTGATTGACGGTAAAATCGGCTCAAGTTCATCTGGCGTTTACAAGGCCGTAGCAGATGGAGAAATGGCTGTTGGTCTTTCTTACGAAGACCCCGCAGTGAAACTTCTAAACGACGGAGCTAACATCAAGGTTGTTTATCCAAAAGAAGGTACTGTCTTCCTGCCTGCTAGCGCTGCTATTATTAAAAACGCTAAGAACATGGAAAACGCTAAGAAATTTATCGACTTCATCATTTCTCAAGAAGTCCAAGACACGCTTGGTACAACAACTACTAACCGACCAGTTCGTAAAAATGCTAAAACTAGCGAAAACATGAAACCAATCGAACAAATTAAAACACTAACTGAAGACTATGATTATGTCATCAAAAACAAATCAGATATCGTGAAGAAATACAACGAAGTCTTTACAGATATCCAATCTAAACAGTAAAAGAGGTTAACTATGAGTGAGATCAAGATTATTAATGCCAAGAAAATTTATCACGATGTAGCTGTTATCGAAAATCTAAGCGTGACCATTCCTAAGGGGAGCCTTTTCACTCTCCTTGGGCCTTCAGGCTGTGGGAAAACAACCTTACTTCGTATGATTGCAGGTTTCAATAGCATCGAAGGAGGAGAGTTCTACTTCGACGATACTAAAATCAACAACATGGAACCTAGCAAGCGAAACATTGGGATGGTTTTCCAAAACTATGCAATTTTCCCACATTTGACAGTGCGTGATAACGTTGCATTCGGGCTCAAGCAAAAGAAAGTTCCAAAAGATGAACTCATTGAACAAACAAATAAATACCTTGAGTTGATGCAGATTGCCCAGTATGCTGATCGTAAACCAGATAAACTTAGTGGTGGTCAGCAACAACGGGTTGCACTAGCACGTGCCTTGGCTGTTAATCCTAGCGTTCTCCTCATGGACGAACCCCTCAGTAACCTAGATGCCAAACTTCGCTTGGATATGCGTCAGGCTATTCGCGAAATTCAACACGAAGTTGGTATTACCACTGTCTACGTAACCCACGACCAAGAAGAAGCTATGGCTATTTCTGACCAAATTGCTGTTATGAAAGACGGTGTTATTCAACAAATTGGTCGTCCAAAAGAGCTCTACCACAAACCAGCAAATGAATTTGTCGCAACCTTTATTGGTAGAACAAATATAATCCCTGCTCGTTTGGAAAAGCAAGCTGACGGAGCTTACATCGTTTTTGAAGATGGTTATTCTCTTCGTATGCCAGCACTAGATCAGGTGGAAGAACAAGCTATTCATGTCAGCATTCGTCCCGAAGAATTTATCCGTGACGAAAACGGACCAATCGATGGAACAATTACTGATAGTGTCTATCTTGGACTTAATACCGAATACTTCATTGAGACAGGATTTGCTTCAAAACTTCAGGTAAGTGAAGAATCTACATTTGAAGAAGATTTGAAGAAAGGAGATCGCGTTCGTTTGCGTATCAATACTCAAAAACTCAATGTTTTCTCTGAAAATGGTTCGCGCAATCTCATAAAAGGAGTCAGCCATGGAGCGTAAAAAACTAAATATCTGGACGGCGTCTTCCTTCTTCATCTTCCTTACTTATCTTGTTTTTCTAGTCTATCCAATTGTTACGGTATTAAAACAGGCACTGGTACATGAAGGTCATTTCTCATTAGAAAATTTTGTTACTTTCTTTAGCAAATCTTACTACTCTGAAACCCTTATCAACAGTTTCAAGGTTTCTGTAACTGCAACAATCACTTCTGTCCTTGTTGGTACCTTGCTAGCTTATCTCTTTTCAATGTATGACTTCAAGGGAAAGAAGTTTTTACAGATATTAATCATCATCGCATCCATGTCAGCTCCCTTTGTAGGTGCCTATTCTTGGATTCTATTGCTGGGAAGAAACGGGGTCATCACAAAGTTTCTAACCAACACACTTCACTTGCCAGGTCTTGACATCTACGGTTTCAAAGGTATTGTGCTTGTCTTTACACTTCAACTCTTCCCTCTCGTCTTTCTTTACGTAGCTGGGACTATGAAGAGTATCGACAACTCCCTCTTGGAAGCTGCTGAAAGCATGGGATCTTTCGGTCTAAAACGAATTGTAACAGTCGTTTTACCTCTCTTAGTTCCAACCTTACTAGCAGCTGCACTCCTCGTCTTTATGAGAGCCTTCTCGGACTTTGGTACTCCGATGTTGATTGGTGAGGGATATCGTACCTTCCCAGTCTTGATCTATACACAGTTTATCAGTGAGGTAGGAGGCAACTCCGCCTTCGCATCAGCCTTAGCAATTATGGCGATTACAATCGCCCTAGTTATCTTCCTCATCCAAAAGTACGTTTCAAATCGCTACAGTTTCAGTATGAACTCGCTTCATCCAATTGAACCTAAGAAAACGACAAAAGGGAAGATGGCTGCTATTTATGTGACAGTTTATGGCATTATCTTATTCTCTGTTTTGCCTCAAGTTTACTTGATTTATACATCCTTCCTGAAAACATCTGGTATGGTTTTCGTCAAAGGATATTCACTAAACAGCTATAAGACTGCCTTTAGCCGTATGGGATCTGCTATTTTTAATACCATTCGTATCCCTCTCCTTGCCTTGGTTCTAGTTGTTGTCTTTGCGACCTTCATCTCCTACCTTGCAGTTCGCAAACGCAACCTATTTACCAACTTAATCGATAGTCTTAGTATGGTACCTTATATCGTACCAGGAACTGTACTCGGTATTGCCTTTATCTCTTCATTCAATACAGGCCTCTTCGGAAGTGGTTTCCTGATGATTACTGGAACAGCCTTCATCTTGATTATGTCCTTATCTGTCAGAAGACTTCCTTATACCATTCGTTCTTCAGTTGCAAGTTTGCAACAGATTGCTCCTAGTATTGAAGAAGCAGCAGAAAGTTTGGGAAGTAGTCGTCTCAATACCTTTACTAAAATCACAACCCCAATGATGCTTTCAGGGATCATCTCAGGAGCAATCCTTTCATGGGTAACAATGATTTCGGAACTATCTACTTCCATTCTCTTATATAACGTTAAAACTAGAACAATGACCGTAGCTATTTACACTGAAGTACTTCGTGGGAATTATGGTGTGGCCGCAGCCTTATCTACTATTCTCACTATCTTGACAGTTACTTCCTTGTTACTATTTATGAAAATTTCTAAAAATAACAGCATTACGCTCTAGTTTTTTTCCTACTAAAACAGCCAATTCCCCCTGGCTGTTTTTTATATCTCCACTTTTGATTTTCCCGAATCATCACCTTCGATAAATACAGATTCCTATCAATAGGACATATCTTAGCTAGTTATATAGATGCAAGATAGTGCTTTTTATGGTAGAATATAGGAAAGTGCTTTCTCAGAAGGAGGAAAATATGAACAAACAAACCATCGCTGTTTTAGGGCCTGGTTCTTGGGGTACCGCACTGTCACAAGTTCTTAATGACAACGGACACCAAGTACGTATCTGGGGAAATATTCCTGATCAAATTGACGAAATCAATACACAACATACTAACAAACGCTATTTTAAGGATACTGTATTAGACGAAAAAATTGTTGCCTATCATGATTTGGCAGAAGCCTTGAAGGGTGTTGATGCTGTCTTGTTTGTGGTGCCAACCAAGGTGACCAGATTGGTAGCTCAACAAGTGGCTGCTGTTTTGGATCATAAAGTGGTGGTCATGCATGCTTCAAAAGGCCTCGAACCCAATAGCCATAAACGCCTTTCAACCATCCTAGAAGAAGAAATCCCTGAAGAATTGCGTAGTGAGATTGTGGTTGTATCTGGTCCTAGCCATGCAGAAGAAACGATTGTACGTGATATTACCTTGATTACGGCTGCTTCTAAAGATTTACAGACTGCTCAATATGTTCAAAAACTCTTTAGCAACCACTACTTCCGCCTTTATACCAATACAGATGTGATCGGAGTGGAAACAGCTGGTGCTCTTAAAAATATCATTGCCGTTGGTGCAGGTGCCCTTCATGGACTTGGATTCGGGGATAATGCAAAAGCTGCTATCATCACGCGCGGTCTGGCAGAAATTACTCGTCTGGGGGTTAAACTTGGAGCAAATCCATTAACTTACAGTGGTCTTTCTGGAGTTGGGGATTTAATCGTTACCGGAACTTCTGTCCACTCACGTAACTGGCGTGCAGGAGATGCTCTTGGGCGTGGCGAAGCCTTGACAGATATTGAAGCAAATATGGGAATGGTCATTGAAGGAATTTCAACAACCAAAGCTGCTTACGAATTGGCGCAAGAACTTGGAGTTTATATGCCAATCACCCAAGCCATTTACCAAGTTATTTATGAAAATGTTAATATTAAGGATGCCGTTTCTGAACTCATGAGCAATGAGTTCAAGGCAGAGAACGAGTGGTCTTAGTCACCGTTAGAAAGGAAGCTCATGAAGCAAAAAGTTAGAAAAGCCGTTATCCCTGCTGCGGGACTTGGAACTCGTTTCCTACCTGCAACTAAAGCTTTGGCCAAAGAAATGTTGCCAATCGTAGATAAACCAACCATCCAGTTTATCGTTGAAGAAGCTCTTAAATCTGGAATTGAAGATATTCTTGTGGTAACAGGAAAGTCAAAACGCTCTATCGAAGATCATTTCGACTCAAACTTCGAGTTAGAATACAACCTCAAGGAAAAAGGAAAAACCGACCTTTTGAAGCTAGTTGATGAAACAACTGGTATGCGTCTTCACTTCATCCGTCAAACACACCCACGTGGACTCGGAGATGCCGTCTTACAAGCCAAAGCTTTCGTCGGAAACGAACCCTTTGTGGTCATGCTTGGAGATGACCTCATGGATATCACTAATGACAAAGCTGTGCCATTGACCAAGCAGCTCATGAATGATTATGAGAAGACTCATGCTTCTACTATCGCCGTAATGCCTGTCCCACACGAAGAAGTTTCTTCATACGGTGTTATCGCTCCTCAAGGAGAAGGAAATGACGGTCTTTACAGTGTTGAAACCTTCGTTGAAAAGCCAGCACCTGAAGACGCACCAAGTGATCTAGCCATTATTGGCCGTTACCTCCTCACACCAGAGATTTTCGGTATTCTTGAAAATCAAACACCAGGAGCAGGAAATGAAATCCAGCTAACAGATGCTATCGATACCCTCAACAAAACCCAACGAGTATTTGCTCGTGAGTTTAAAGGTTCTCGTTACGATGTCGGAGACAAGTTTGGATTCATGAAGACTTCCATCGAATACGCTCTTAAACACCCACAAGTCAAAGACCACTTGAAGGACTACTTGATTAATCTGGGAAAAGAACTTTCAGGAGAAAAATAACAATTTGTCAAACAGTCAGATTTAACTTAAATCTGGCTTTTTTGATGTCTAAATTTCGAACTCCAATCCCTATCCAAAGCCCTGTTTTAAGCCTAATTTCTTGCAAGAGATGCTTTTATGGTATAATAATAAAGAGTGAGGAATTCTA
Source organism: Streptococcus sp. 27098_8_69 (assembly GCF_041432445.1). NCBI lineage: Bacteria > Bacillati > Bacillota > Bacilli > Lactobacillales > Streptococcaceae > Streptococcus > Streptococcus sp. 27098_8_69. The sequence continues at coordinate 22,085 of NZ_JAPVZO010000014.1, forward strand.
TGAACAAACATGTAACAAGAATCAAAGAAAAAGGACTGGCCTTACTTGGGTCTCTAAAATTAACAATTTCTAAAATGAATACAAAGAAAAAGAGTGGAAAAAATTCTAAGAAGAAAAAGCAAACGCAAACACCATTCGATATCTGGACTTTATTTGCAAAAATTTTACTTGGAATAAAGGCAACTTTTAACACACTTTTCATCCTAGCTTTTATTGGCGGTCTCCTTGGAACAGGGGTTGCCTTGGGGTATGCTGTTTCTCTCTTTGATCAAGTTAGTGTCCCTCAAACGGAGGATTTGATCAAGCAGGTCAATAATATTTCATCCATCTCTGAAATCCGCTATGCAGATGGTTCCATGATTAGCGCTATCGAAAGCGATCTACTGCGCACATCTGTATCATCAGATGCCATCTCAGAGAATCTCAAGCAAGCTATCGTTGCAACCGAGGATGAACACTTTGCAGAGCACAACGGTGTCGTTCCTAAAGCTGTCATTCGTGCCAGTCTAGGAAAATTCATCGGACTTGGTTCTTCCAGTGGAGGATCTACCCTAACACAACAGCTCATCAAACAACAAGTAGTTGGTGATGCTCCTACGCTTGCCCGTAAAGCCAGTGAAATCGTTGACGCCTTGGCCTTAGAAAGAGCCATGAGCAAGGACGAAATCCTAACCACCTATCTCAACGTCGCTCCTTTTGGTCGTAACAATAAAGGTCAAAATATCGCAGGGGCTCAACAAGCTGCCAAAGGGATTTTTGGAGTGGATGCAAGTAAACTGACCATCCCTCAAGCGGCTTTCCTAGCAGGTTTACCACAAAGCCCTATTTCCTACTCACCTTACGAGTCTACTGGTGAGATGAAGAGCGAAGAAGATATTGAACTCGGTATTAAGCGCTCCAAAGATGTTCTCTACAATATGTATCGAACAGGAGTCCTCAGCCAGGAAGACTATGAAACCTACAAGTCTTATGACATTAAGCAAGATTTCTTGCCAGCAGAAAATGCCAGCGTAACTTCTAAAGGCTTCCTCTACTTCACTGCACTCGATGAAGCGACGAACCTCATGTATGATTATCTAATCAAAAAAGATAACGTCTCTGCACCAGAACTAAAGAACGAATCTATCCAGAAATCTTATCGTGAATTAGCCAAAAAAGAAATTCAAAACGGCGGCTATAGTATTACAACTACTATTGATAAGGCTATTCACACGGCCATGCAAGATGCGGTAGCAAATTACGGCTACCTGCTAGATGATAGTTCAGAGCAACCTGAAGTTGGGAATGTCTTGATGGACAATCAAACTGGGGCGATTTTAGGTTTTGTAGGTGGGCGAGATTATCAGACCAATCAAAACAATCACGCCTTCGATACCAAACGTTCCCCTGCCTCCACTACCAAGCCACTCTTGGCCTACGGTATTGCTATTGACCAAGGGCTCATGGGAAGCGCTAGTATCTTATCAAACTATCCAACCAATTTTTCCAACGGGAATCCTATCATGCACGTTAATAACCCAGGTACAGCAATGATAGACCTTAAAGAAGCTCTGAATTATTCTTGGAACATTCCAGCCTACTGGACCTATCAGCTACTTCTTCAAAAAGGGGTTGATGTTCGTTCCTACATGGAAAAGATGGGCTATGAAATCCCTGAATACGGCATCGAAAGTCTACCTATGGGGGGAGGAATCGATGTCACTGTAGCCCAACATACAAATGGCTACCAAACCTTGGCTAACAATGGTGTTTACCATAAGAAATACATGATTTCAAAAATCGAGAAGACCAGCGGCGAGGTTATCTATGAGCACAAAGACGAACCTGTACAAGTCTACTCTAAAGCAACAGCAACGATTATGCAAAGTCTACTGAGAGAGGTTATTTCATCCCGTGTTACTACAACATTCCAAAATAATCTTACTGCTCTCAGTCCAAGTTTAGCAAATGCCGACTGGATCGGAAAAACTGGCACAACCAATGAAAATGGTGATATGTGGCTCATGCTTTCCACTCCAAAACTAACTCTGGGGGGCTGGATCGGGCATGACGATAATAGATCATTAGAAAAATTAGCTGGGTACACCCGTAACGCTAACTACATGGCTCATCTGGTAAATGCCATTCAACAAGCAGCCCCTTCTGTTTGGGGGACAGAACGATTCAACCTTGATTCAAGTGTCACTTCATCTCAAGTCCTCAAATCAACTGGTCAAAAGCCAGGAAAGGTGACTATCAATGGGAAAGAAATTAATCTGAGCGGAGAAACGGTGACTAGCTACTGGGCAAACCAAGCTGGTGCTCCAACTACTAGCTACAAATTTGCTATTGGTGGAAGCGATTCTGACTACCAAAATGCTTGGAACACCATTTTAGGAAGTCTGCCTAAAGCATCTTCTTCCTCATCAAATAATAGCAGTAACAATAATCGTAATAATACTTCTAATAGTAACGGGAACAGTAATAGTAGCTCTAGTTCCAATAGCAGAAGCAGCAATCAACAGCGCTAACTAAACAGCACAATCATTGAGAGTGGGAAAGAAAATTTCTGAAAGAAATGATTTTTCTCCACTCTCTTTTTTCATTTCATGGTACAATAGCAACATGAATAAATATCAAAAGAATATTTTTAAGGGAACCATTTATTCTCTCCTATCTGGCCTGATCTGGGGGATCTGCGGAATTTTAGGAGAGTACTTTTTTTCACATTATCAAGTATCTTCAGGGTGGATTACTTCTATGCGTCTACTCGTCGCAGGTAGTTTCGTAATCGTCTTATCTAGTCTTAAACTCCGGTCCCAACTCTTCGAGATCTGGAAAAATCGAAACAATTACCTGCCTTTTCTGGCCTATGCCATCTTAGGGATTTTTTCTGTTCAGTTTTTCTTCTATCTCTGTGTCGAGTATTCCAACGCTACCACTGCCACCATCCTCCAATTTATCAGTCCTGTCTTTATACTTCTATATAATCGCATCATCTACAAGAAAAAAGCTTCTAAAAAAGCAATCTTCTATGTTCTGACTGCTATGCTTGGGGTCTTTTTGATGGCTACCAAAGGCGATTTGTCTAAGCTATCCATCACTCCTCTTGCTTTACTGACAGGACTTCTCAGTGCCTTAGGTGTCATGTTCAATGTTATCTTACCCCAACGCTTTGCTAAACAATACGGTTTTGTGCCAACTGTTGGTTGGGGAATGATTATCGCTGGACTTTTTAGTAATTTTCTCTACCCTGTTTATAAGATTAGCTTCCAGGTTGATGCCATCAGTATCTGTATTTGTTTGACCATTGCCTTTTTGGGAACAGCCTTTGCCTTTTTCCTATCTATGAAGGCTGTCTCGCTCGTTTCTCCCTTGGTGGTGTCGGTCGTTAGCGCAAGCGAACCTCTATCCTCTGCTATCCTCAGTGTCCTTTTCCTTGGCATGGTTCTGGATGGTTTCTTGGTACTAGCCATGATTTTGATTATCGTTCCTATGGTTTTCTTGTCCATCGAAGAATCTAAATCCAAGAATTAAACACCTTCCTTTAACACTTAAGGCTTCAATTTTGAAGCCTTTTTTGGTAGAATAGTAAGCATTACAAAGAGTGAGGAGACACCTATGACTGCTACAAAAATGAATGCACAAGAAATTATCCAATTTATCGCAAATGCTGAGAAAAAGACTAGTGTGAAAGTGACCTTTGAGGGGCAACTTGCCGGAACTATCCCTGCTTCTGTTATCAAGCTTGGGAATGTTCTTTTTGGAGACTGGAAAGATATCGCTCCACTTCTCGAAGGACTTACAGAAAACAAGGACTATGTTGTTGAACAAGACGCTCGCAACTCGGCTGTACCTCTCCTTGATAAACGTGATATCAATGCTCGTATCGAGCCAGGCGCTATCATCCGTGACCAAGTTGAGATTGGTGACAATGCTGTTATCATGATGGGTGCTGTTATCAATATCGGTGCAGAAATTGGATCTGGCACTATGATTGATATGGGAGCTATCCTTGGCGGACGCGCTATTGTCGGTAAAAATAGCCACGTTGGTGCAGGTGCTGTTCTTGCAGGCGTTATCGAGCCAGCTAGTGCTGAACCTGTCCGTGTCGGTGACAATGTTCTCATCGGTGCTAACGCTGTAGTTATCGAAGGTGTTCAAATCGGTAGTGGTTCTGTTGTTGCAGCAGGCGCTATCGTCACTCAAGATGTTCCTGAAAATGTTGTGGTAGCAGGTGTCCCAGCTCGTGTTATCAAGGAAATCGATAGCCAAACCCAACAAAAAACAGCGCTAGAGGATGCGCTTCGCACCTTGTAATTAGTAACAGAGGCGGAAATATTTCCAGCCTCTTTCTCGTATCAATAGAAGGAAATTAACTATGTTAGATTTGATTCAAACTCGACGCGATCTTCACCAAATTCCTGAGATTGGTTTAGAAGAATTCAAGACTCACGCTTATTTACTCAATGTTATTGAAACATTAACAGCTGGTAAGGATTTTGTTCAGATTCGTACCTGGCGAACAGGTATTTTAGTTTACTTGCAAGGAAGTCAGCCAGAACGTACCATTGGTTGGCGAACAGACATCGACGGACTCCCGATTGTTGAACAAACAGGTCTTCCTTTTGCCTCTCAGCACCCAGAACGCATGCATGCTTGTGGACATGATTTTCACATGACCATTGCCCTGGGAAGTCTCGAACGTGCTTTAGAAAACCAACCAAAAAACAATCTCCTCTTTCTCTTCCAACCTGCAGAAGAAAACGAAGCAGGTGGTATGCTCATGTATGAAGATGATGCTTTTGGCGACTGGTTGCCTGACCAATTCTATGGACTTCATGTTCGTCCAGACTTAAAAGTTGGACAAATTGCGACCAATACCCATACACTCTTTGCAGGAACATGTGAAGTTAAGATTCGCTTTAAGGGTAAAGGCGGTCACGCTGCCTTTCCACATGAAGCCAACGACGCTCTGGTTGCAGCTAGCTATTTTGTGACCCAAGTTCAGTCGGTTGTCAGCCGTAATGTCGATCCTATCGAGGGAGCTGTTGTCACTTTCGGTGTTTTTCAAGCTGGTACAACCAATAATGTCATCGCTGATACAGTCTTCTTACATGGAACAATTCGAGCTCTTACACACAATATGAGTCTCTTGGTTCAAAAACGTGTCAAAGCTATCGCAGAAGGTGTGGCAGCTGCCTTTGATATGGAAGTGGAAGTTGAACTCAAGCAGGGAGGTTATTTGCCTGTCGAAAACAACCCTGAACTAGCCCGTGAATTGATGACCTTCTTTGATGAAAAAGAGGGCATTGAACTAATCGATATTGAACCTGCCATGACAGGAGAAGACTTTGGGTATCTTCTTTCAAAGGTTCCTGGCGTCATGTTCTGGCTAGGTATTGATAGTCCCTACGCCCTTCACCATCCAAAGATGAGTCCTAAAGAAGAAGCTCTAGCTATCGGTGTCGAAGCTGTATCAAGCTTCTTAGCAAAGAAAGTTGCGGAGTAAACTATGAAAAAAAGCTTACGCAAGCAGGTCTTACAAGAACTCAAGTCTCTATCTAAGGAAGAAAAGCAGAGCATGAACGATTGGCTCACAGAGCAGTTCTTTCAACATCCTTTTTATAAGGAAGCAAAAACTATTGCCACTTACCTATCTTTTCCTCATGAATTTCAGACAGCTAAACTTATCGAACAAGCTCAGAAAGATGGAAAGACGATTCTCATTCCCAAAACTTATCCACATGGGAAAATGGACTTTGTTCTATATGAACCAGAGAAACTCGAACGAAATTCTTTTGGACTTCTTGAACCCAAAGGAAACTTCTCAATCATTGAACCCTCTCTGATTGACTTGATTCATGTTCCTGGTGTGGCTTTCAATCCTTCTGGCTATCGGGTTGGCTACGGAGGAGGCTATTACGACCGCTACTTGGAGCATTTCTCGGGCCATACCATTAGTACGCTTTATCCATGCCAGATTCAGGATTTCCATCCTGATCCACATGATATTCCCGTTGAGGAGGTACTCATCTATGAAAGAAATTTTTGATCGTCGTTATCCTGTCACGAGCTTCTTTCTTCTCGTGACCACCCTGGTTTTTATACTCATGTTTCTAACCAGTGGTTTCAATTACACAAGTGCAGCTACCTTGTATCGGTTTGGAGCTGTTTATCCTCCTGCTATCAAGGCCATGCCTGAACAAATTTGGCGCCTATTCTCAGCAACCTTTGTCCACATTGGCTTGGAGCACTTTTTAGTCAATATGCTATCCCTTTACTTCTTGGGACGTCAGATGGAGCAAATCTTTGGCTCCAAACAGTTTTTCTTTATCTACCTTCTATCAGGTATGATGGGAAATCTCTTTGTCCTCGTTTTTAGTCCCAATGCCATTACCGCGGGTGCTTCAACTGCCCTCTATGGCATGTTCGCTTCTATTGTCGTTCTTCGTTATGCCTCACGCAACCCCTATCTTCAACAGCTCGGTCAATCCTACCTCTCCCTCTTGGTCATCAACCTAGTAGGAAGTATTTTAATGCCTGGCATCAGCCTTGCTGGGCATGTCGGTGGAGCTGTCGGCGGTGCATTACTAGCTGTCGTCTTCCCAGTTCTAGGCGAACGAAAGATTTACAGCCCAGGCCAACGTGGTCTAGCAACCCTAGCCTTCATTGCTTTATCAGCCTTGATGCTTTTTATCGGACTATTATAAGAACAAGAAAAACCATTGGAAGCTCTCAAATTGAGAAGTTCATTTCCAATGGTTTTTTCTTAATCTAATTGGTTATTTTACTCTTAAAACCCATTATTGTCACTGAGTTCTTTGAACCAGTGGCCTGATTTTTTCAGGCGGCGCTCTTGTGTTCCCAAGTCAAGCTCAACCAAACCATAGCGGTTTTTGTAGCTGTTGAGCCATGACCAGCAATCGATAAAGGTCCAGATCAAGTAGCCTGTACAGTTGGCACCGTCTTCGATAGCGCGATGAAGCTCACGAAGGTGACCTTTGACAAAGTCGATACGGTAGTCATCCTGAATCATACCATTTTCACGGAATTTGTCTTCACCTTCAACACCCATCCCATTCTCAGTCAGCATCCACTCAATATTACCGTAGTTTTCCTTGATGTTTTGGGCAATGTCATAAATCCCTTGCTCGTAGATTTCCCAACCACGGTGCGGATTGATCTTACGACCAGGCATGACATAAGGCTCATAGAAATGTTCTGGCAAAAGCGGGCTATCAGGATGCTTAGCAAAACGCGGCGCCATAACACGCAAAGGTTGGTAGTAGTTGACTCCTAGGAAGTCAACCGTATGATCGCGAATGAGTTCTAACTCTTCGGCTGTGTATTCTGGTAACAAGTCATGCTCAGACAAAATTTCCACTAACTCTTCTGGATAAGCTCCTAAAACAGACGGATCTAGGAAAGATTGTGCCTGGAAGAGGTCAGCAATGCGAGCAGCTTTCACGTCTGCAGGATGTTGGCTACGTGGATAGGCTGGTGTCAAGTTGAGGATAATCCCAATCTTAGAACTAGGCAAGACTTCATGACAGGCCTTAACTGCAAGAGTGCTCGCCAGTTGTGTATGATAGGCAACCTTAACCGCTGCTTTGGCATCCACCTTATGTGGATAATGGGCATCATAAAAATAGCCAAACTCTACAGGAACGATAGGCTCATTGAAGGTAATCCATTGGTCCACAAGGTCACCGTAGGTCTCAAAACAGAAACGAGCATAGTCTTCATAAGCTTTAATAGTTGCTTTATTTTCCCAACCATCCCCATCTTCTTGAAGGGCGAAAGGCAGGTCAAAGTGATAAAGATTGACTAAAAGACGTATCCCCTTGGCTTTGATAGCTTCAAAAACCTGACGGTAGAAAGCCACCCCTTGAGGATTGATTTCTCCACGCCCCTGTGGGAAAATACGAGACCACTGGATAGAAGTTCGAAAGGCTGTATGACCTGTTTCTGACAAGAGTTCAATGTCCTTCTCCCAATTTTCATAGAAGGTCGACGTTTTGTCAGGGCCAATCCCATTATAGTAGCGATTTGGCTCTACTTGGTACCAATAATCCCAGAGATTATCTCCCTTGCCGTCACCAGGCACTCGCCCCTCTGTCTGTGGTCCAGAAGTTGAGGAACCCCAGACAAAATCCTTTGGAAATTTTAGCATAGTACTACCTCTTTTTACGCTTTTAATGTTTATACTCTTCGAAAATCAAATTCAAACCGCGTCAACGTCGCCTTGCCGTATATGTGTTACTGACTTCGTCAGTTCTATCCACAACCTCAAAACGGTGTTTTGAGCAACCTGCGGCTAGTTTGCTCTTTGATTTTCATTGAGTCTTACTTTCTCTCATTATACAGAAAAAACAAGGCAAAAACTAGTTACATTTTTGTCTTGTTTTTCTTCTGATTATAGATTTTATTTATTTGTTAGGATTTCAAGAGTTTCAAGCAAGTTATCTGCGTGAACTTCGATCGTATCCCCTGTCGCCTTGATCTTCACTTCTACGATACCATCAGCTGCTTTCTTACCAACAGTGATACGGATTGGAAGACCAATCAAGTCGCTATCACTGAATTTAACACCGACACGTTCGTTACGGTCATCTGTCAAGACTTCGTAGCCTTTGTTGACTAAGGCTTCTTCGATGCGATTAGTCAATTCAAGACTTGCTTCATCCTTGACATTAACTGGAATCAAGTGTACATCAAATGGTGCCAATTCTTTAGGGAAGTTGATTCCCCAAGCGTAACGGTATTCACCCTTTGGAGTTTTGTTAACAAAGAGGCGAGCGTGTTGCTCCATAACTGCTGAAAGGAGACGGCTGACACCGATACCGTAGCATCCCATGATGATTGGCACAGCACGACCGTTTTCATCCAAGACATCTGCCCCCATACTTGCTGAGTAACGAGTACCCAGTTTAAAGATGTGACCGATTTCGATACCACGCGCAAAGTTAAGAATACCTTGTCCGTCTGGAGAAATTTCACCTTCACGAACTTCACGGATATCCACATACTCAGCAGTGAAGTCACGACCTGGATTCACACCAGTCAAGTGGTAGCCATCTGCGTTGGCACCAACAACAGCATTGCGGCTATCTTGTACCTTGCGGTCTGCGATAATCTTGACAATTTCTGGAAGATCTACTGGGCCAAGTGAACCAAAGTCAGCTCCCAACAATTCTTTCACTTCTGCCTCAGTTGCAGGTTCCAAGAAATCTGCTCCAAGGTAGTTTTTCAATTTGACTTCGTTGAGCTGGTCATTGCCAACAAGCAGGGCCACAACTGGCTCCTCATCTGCGATATAAACCAAGGTCTTGATTGTTTGCTCTTCAGAGACATTCAAGAAGGCTGCGACTTCATCAATCGATTTGACACCTGGTGTTTCCACGCGAGCCACTTCATCTTCAGTTACAACACGATTGCTTGGTTTATACTCGTTGGTAGCCATTTCCAAGTTAGCTGCATAGCTTGATTCACTTGAGTAGGCAATGGTATCTTCACCAGAAACCATCCATTTCAGCAATTCTGCCTTGATTTCTTCTTGCACTTCTGCAGGAATCTCGTCAAATGATGCGACAGACTTGTCTAAAACAACCCAACGGTCAAGGTCTGTACGAGCAGGTGTGATGGCCATAAACTCTTGGCTATCCTTACCACCCATGGCTCCACCGTCACCGATGATTGCTTTGAAGTCCAAACCACTACGAGTGAAGATACGCTCATAGGCTGCCTTGTACTCATCATAAGTTACATCCAAGCTATCGTAGTTAGCATGGAAGCTATAACCATCTTTCATGATGAATTCACGCGTACGAAGAAGTCCATTACGTGGACGTTTTTCATCACGGTACTTAGGCTGGATTTGATACAAGTTCAGTGGTAATTGCTTATAAGACTTGACAGAATCACGGACAATAGCTGTGAAAGTTTCTTCGTGAGTTGGGCCCAAGATAAAGTCTGACTTCTCACGATTTTTCAATTTGTACAAGTCTTCACCGTAGGTTTCATAACGGCCAGATTCACGCCAAAGGTCAGCACTGAGAAGGGCTGGAGCCAACATCTCAACCGCACCAATCTTGTCAAACTCTTGACGCATGATCTTCTTAGCTTTTTCGATAACACGGTTAGCAAGTGGTAGGTATGAATAAACACCTGCTGATACTTGACGAACATAACCAGCACGCAACATAAGAGTGTGACTGATAACTTGAGCATCGCTTGGCATTTCGCGAAGCGTTGGGATAAGCATTTTACTTTGTTTCATAATGACTCCTCTATTTTCTTAAAAGAAGGTACGCATGATGTCGTTCCAAGTCACGGCGAGCATCAAAACGACCATAATGACAACTCCGACCAGAGTGACATAGGTTTCAATTTCTTGTTTTAGTGGTTTGCGGCGAATAGCTTCTAGGATGTTAAGCACGATTTTTCCACCGTCGAGCGCAGGGATTGGAATCAGATTGAAAATCCCGATATTGATGGAAATCATAGCCAAGAAGAACAAGACATTCTCAAGACCATTTTTAGCAGCATCACTACTTGCCTTAAAGATGGCAACGGGACCGCCTAGTTTATTCAAATCTGGTTGGAATATCAAGCTTTTCAAAGCATTGAGAATTCGCAAGGCTGAATCAGCTGCAGTTGTAAATCCACCCATAAACATAGACCAGATATCTGATTTGAGTCTCGGCTGGACACCCAAGATATAACGCCCTTGGCTTTCCTCAGGGGTCACACTCACTTGTTTTTCAGTGCCATTTTCAGAAACCGTCACATCCAAAACGGGCGCTGTTTTGTCCTTGGTTTCTGCATCAACCGCCTGGATCAGATCTGACCAGTTTGAAATCTCATAACTTCCGACCTTAGTAATTTGGGCCGTATTCTCAACTCCAACCTTAGCCAAAGCGCTATCTGGAATAATACTGAAATTGTTCGTTTGCGTATCACGAACGCCACCTTGCATGAAAATCAAAATCCAGAAGACGATAACTCCTAGGATAAAGTTATTCATAGGACCAGCAAAGTTGGTAATCAATTTCCCCCAGACAGTCGCATTTTGATATTGGACGTCTAATGGAGCGATACGGACTTCCGTTCCATCAGTTTCCACAATGGTTGCATCATGATCAACTGAGAAAGTCTTTTCCTCTTCCAAGATCAAGCCTCTAATAAAGAGTTTATCCTCAAAATCAAACTGAGTGACCTGCATGGGTAAAGCAGTCTGGTCAACCTTTTTCCCAGAGAGATTGATACGCTTAACCTTGCCATCCGCTGCCAATGTTAGACTTGCAGGGGTTCCAGTCTTAATCTCTGTCGTATCTTCACCCCAACCTGCCATACGAACGTAACCACCCAGTGGCAGGAGACGAATAGTATAAGCAGTCCCATCTTTTCCGATATGGGCAAAGATTTTGGGACCCATCCCGATGGCAAACTCACGAACCAAAATCCCGGACTTCTTAGCAAAGTAAAAATGCCCGAACTCATGAACCACCACGATAATCCCAAAAACTAGGATAAATGTTAGTAATCCTATCATTTAATTTCTATTTACCTTTCCTTAAAATAAGCCAAAGAGGTGCATAATCGGGAATACAGCTAGCATACAATCAAAACGGTCCAGTACCCCACCATGGCCTGGGATAAACTTACCTGAGTCTTTGACACCAAAGTGACGTTTCATAGCACTTTCGATCAAGTCCCCCAACTGACCAGCTATACTAAAGAAAATAGCAAAGACCATCATTTTGTAAATCCCATAAGGTAAAGCAACGGTACTATCAACTAGCATAAAGATCAAAGTCACTAGCATAGCAGCCAAGATACCTCCCATAGCACCCTCTATGGTCTTGTTAGGGGAAACTCTCGGAGCCAGCTTTCTCTTACCAAACTTCATTCCTACCAGATAGGCTCCACTATCGGTTGCCCAGACCATACAAAGTCCCAAAAGCGCCTTATCCAAACCTGCAATACGAGCATCGACCAAAGTATTAAAACCAAAGCCAACATAAAAACTCATGGCAATCGGAAAAACAGCATCCTCAATGGTATAGTTCTTACTAAAAACCGTTGCTCCTAACAAGATGAGAATCACGACACTATAAGCAACAACGTTTCCATCCACGGGCAAAAACTTCAGGTAGTTTTCCAAAGGAATAGTCAGAAAAAAGGTTGCTAGTAAAGTCAAGAGCCCTTCAGGCGTCATGGTATTTAACCCTTTCATACGAAGCAACTCATGAACTCCCAACATAGCCACAATCCCCATGGCAATCTGGAGCCATAAGCCACCAATCGCCAAGATTGGGATAAAGATAGCTAAGGCCAAGACAGCAAAAAGGGTTCTCTTTTGTAAATCCTGTATCATAATATCTCCTAAACTCCTCCAAAACGACGGTTGCGACGATTGTACTCGATGATAGCTTCTTTCAAGGCTTCCTCATCAAAGTCAGGCCACAAGACATCCGTGAAATAGAGCTCGCTATAAGCAGCCTGCCATGGCAAGAAATTACTCAAACGAAGTTCTCCACTAGTCCGAATAATCAAGTCAGGATCACGCAAGACTTTTGGCAAATGACCCGTAAAAAGGTACTCCCCAATCAATTCCTCTGTGATATCACCAGGATTGATCTTTGCATCTAAAACATCCTGTGCAATCAACTTGACCGCTTGTGTAATCTCAGCTCGTCCACCATAATTAAGGGCGAAATTAAGAATCAAGCCTGTGTTTAACTTGGTCAACTCCTCTGCCTTTTTCAAGGCATCAAAAGTTTGTTTCGGCAAACGATCAGTCTCCCCAATCATTTGAATCTTCATGTTCTTCTGATGCAATTCAGGAACAAACTTATCATAGAATTCAACTGGCAGGTTCATGATAAATTTGACTTCCTGATCTGGACGGGTCCAGTTTTCAGTTGAAAAGGCATAGACTGTCAAGGCTTTGACGCCCATATCACTAGCAGCAATAGCTACCTTTCTCAAAGCATCCATCCCAGCCTTATGGCCAAAGACTCGTGGCTGCATCCGTTTTTTAGCCCAACGGCCATTCCCATCCATGATCACACCGATGTGGTCTGGCACCATTGTGGGGGGTTCTGTTGCTTTATCTTTTTTTAAAAATCCAAACATGATTGTATTCCTATTCAAAAATCTATCGTTTCATTATACCATATTTTTCACTTTTCTTCTATTATCGCCTATCATTCTACGGTAAAATTTCCCATATATCTCCTATATTTCCAGTATATCAAGCCTTGCAATTCCTAAAGAAAGTTGATACAATAAAACCATAGAGATTCGATCCTTGTTCAGCCACAGGGATTTTTTATTGAAAGGATTTTATCATGTCAAAGACACTCCAACGTAAAAAACAATTAAGAAACAGCCTCCGTCGCTCAGGTGCATTTTCAAACACTGTAAACAAGGTTGTCGAAGAAACAAAAAAAGTTGTAAAACATGCTGAAAAAGCAGCAAGCGATGCAGGTAAAGCTGTCTCTAAAAAGGTTGAAAAAACTGTAGAAGCAACCAAAGAGCAAGCTCAAAAAGTTGCTACTTCTGTAGAAGATTTCGCAGCCAACCTAGGTGGACTTTCAGTAGATCGCGCTAAAACTTTCTACGATGAAGGAATCAAATCTGCAGCTGACTTCAAAAACTGGACAGAAAAAGAACTCCTTGCCTTGAAAGGAATCGGTCCGGCTACTATTAAGAAATTGAAAGAAAATGGTATCAAGTTCAAGTAATTTTTCTTGTGCCTTGCATTTCCGAAAAAATCTTGCTACAATAGAGCCAATAGAGGTGTTTTGAATCCCACATTTTACAGAAAGTGGCGGTGCTGAGAAGTCCACAAATGTGTCAAAACTGGTTGCTAATGGATGAAATCTAAAAATGAAATATAAATCTTTTTGTTTCCTTTTAGGACTAGGTAGCGAGTTGCAAACCTAATCAAAGAGAAACAAAAAGACGAGAGTTGCGGGCTTTGCCCGAAATTGGGTGGTACCGCGGATAAACATGTTCGTCCCTGTCAGATTGATGACAGGGGCGATTTTTATTTTGCACCCCTAGCCAAAGGAGGTTGTCATGAAACAATCTTTTAAAACAAGTAAGCTCTACTATGGTTTTCCTATCTTCATCTTGGGCTATCAGGACCAGAACTTTGGGCACAATATCACGACCTGTAGCTCCTCTTATAGCCTGGGAGATTGGCTGGTCATCGGTGTTGGCGCTGAGGAAAATGCGACTGACCAGATTAAGCATTATCAACAGTTCACTGTCAACATCCCTGACGAAAACCTCATGCTTGAGATGGAACAGGCTGGCTTCATTAGCCATCGGGGGAAATTGAAACACCTAGGCCTTGACTATGAGATTTCTGAACGAACTCAGGCTCCTATTTTGGAGGCTTGTCCAGTCGTTTTGGATTGCCAGGTTGATCGGATTATCGAGGAAGATGGCATCTGCCATATCTTTGCCAAGATTCTAGATCGACTAGCTGATCCAGAGCTCTTGGATGACAAGGGACATTTTAAAAATGACCACTTTGCGCCGACTTACTTTATGGGGGACGGCCATCAGCGCGTTTACCGTTATCTAGATGACCGAGTCGATCCCATGGGAAGCTTTATTAAGAAAGCGAGGCAGAAGAATGACAAGAGCAACATTACCTGAACGAATCGAAACTGAGCGACTGGTCTTGCGAGTCCGAACAATGGCGGATGTAGAGGATATCTTTGACTATGCTAGTCGTCCAGAAGTCTCTTACCCAGCAGGTTTTCCACCTGTCAAGACCTTGGAAGATGAGATTTATTACCTAGAACATATCCTTCCCGAGCGCAATCAAAAGGATAATCTCCCAGCAGGCTATGGAATTGTGATTAAAGGGACCGATACAATCATTGGTTCTGTCGATTTCCCCCATCGCTACGAAGATGATGTGCTAGAGATTGGCTATACCTTGCACCCAGATTATTGGGGCCGCGGTTATGTTCCTGAAGCGGCGCGTGCCTCGATTGATTTAGCTTTTAAAGAATTGAACCTACACAAGATTGAGCTGACTTGTTTTGGTTACAATACCCAAAGTCAACGAGTTGCTGATAAACTTGGCTTTACTCTTGAAGCTCGTATCCGAGACCGCAAAGATGCCCAAGGCAATCGCTGCGATGATTTGAGATACGGCTTGCTGAGGAGTGAGTGGGAGGCGGTGAAATGAAAAAAATTGTTACAGACTTATTTAATAATATTTTTGGATGGCATTTACTATCATTTGCTGTAATAATATTTATTTCCTCTCGGCTTCAAGATGCTAATTTTTTTATTATAAAATACCTATTACTGTTATCTATGGTAATATTATCTATTTCATACTTTACTTTATCAAATTATTATCAGTTAGATAGAAAAAATGAAAAAAATAAACTTGCATTAGCTATAAGGAGTATTGTCTTTAGATTCTTATGGATTGTAATACTCGCTTGGATACAAATATTACTTTCATCTTTTAATATAAGTTTAGATGATCAGTTTAAGGAGATTTGCTCTCTTTTGTTGGCTTACTCATTAATTTTTTCACTCTTAGCAATAATGATTGGGATAAAAGTACGAACTCTTCTAGTTCTTATGATAGTTTTTCTTCCAATCTTATTATTACTGGGAGCATTTGATATAAAATGGTGGGCTCTAGTCACTGGTTTCATAACATTGTGGAATTTTATTAATTCAGAGGACTTTCTCATGTATCTAAGAGGTGGGAAAAAAATAGAAAATGTTCCAAAAGAGTTAAAATATAAGTGGTCAATTAATAAATTTGTTATTTATATTTTCACATTTTTATTTTACTTTTCACTTATAATATCGTCATTCTTCGAAAAGAAAAGTCCATGTTCTTTTGAAGATTATTTAAGCAACGGGGCAACAAGAGTATATTCAATGTTATTTCTTGTAGTATCAGTGATAATATTATTTAGTATACTCTTTGGCTATTATTATCTATTGAATCATAAGAAAGAAGAAGGAAGAGTAGCCAAATTTTTATTAAATATAGGTAAAAAAATGGGATTAAACAAGTTTAATAATACTATACAATTATATGTAAAAGCAAAAAATGGAGAACTAAAGTGAAACAACTTCCACCTAAATACACTCCATCCTATGTTGAGGCTGGTCGTTAACAAAACAACTTTAAGAAGACGTTCTCAAGACTCAAGAAGTTCAAAAGTCTCAATCTTTTTCGTTCGTGATTCCCACCACCCAATGTAACTGGAAAAACTCCACCTTGCTTACGCTTAGGGCACAACCTTCAAAATCAACGAATCGCTGAGAAAGTGGTTTTTCCCATTAATGCTTGTATCTGGCAGTTGAGATAGGACTTATTGAAGAATGAGTTAGAGGAGAAAATAGATGGCTAAAAAGAAAAATAGAAAAAAAGAATTAAAACGCCAGCAAAAGTTGGATATCAAAGTTATTTCTGAAGAAGAGGCTGCTTGGACAGAAATCATGGCCAAAAATCCAACTTTTGTAGAACGTCGGACCATTCAAAATTTCGATGAACTACATACAGCAGTGATGCAATATGCTGATGAACACGGAGAGTATCCAGATGTTCAGCTAATTAATTACCAACTGAAAAATAGGACTTTTGATTGGAATCAGGATCATGCTTTATTTAGAGAAGCTATGCATACTCCGAATACACAGAAGCGAAATAAACTGTTAAAGCAAGTTTTAAAAATCAATCCAGATTATTTTGCTGCTGATTTTCATTTATTCTTATCAGAAGTTGAAGATTTTGATTTGTCAACTTTTAAAAAAGTATTGGATTTTGAAGTTCTAGTTTTAGAAAAATGGAAAATGAATGGATACAATAGTTGGAATTATTTTGAAGCACGCCCTATCCTGTCTGCTCTCATGTTTCTGATTGAATATTATATGACGGAGAACTTAAATTCTAAGGCTATAGAATTGATTAATCTATATTTGAGTAAGCGACCAGAACGTTTTCCTCCTAATTTTGTTTTCTGTATGCTTTCCTTGTATCATATTACTGGTCAGGAACTAAAGGTTGAACGTTTCTATCGTGAAGAATTAAATAAAGGGAAACGGGACGATACCATTCTTATTCATGCCATCATCTCTGCTTTTTCTCAAGGGAAAATTGAGGAAGCAAGTCAGCTATTTGCAAAATTAGTGGAAATCAATGATGAAGCTGTTGAGTTCTTTATAGAGGAAGATTGGCAATTCAAAGTTATAGATATCGAAGACCAAGAATGTTATTGCCCAAATTCAATTGAATCGCTACAAGCTAGTTTGTATCCTCTATTTGATTATTTACTAGAAAATATTATTTTAACAAAATTTCTAACAAACGAAGCCAAGAAGTTCCGTCGTAAACCAGTATTTTCGAATCATTCCAGTGTGATAAGAAATTTATCCAAGGTAAATGACTGGTACTCCTTTATGAGCGAGGAAACAATGAAGGGAATCCGGATGAATCTTGTTCACATCTTTGTTGAAAATGGGATTCGTAGGTCTACAGATTTCAAAAAATGGACCGAAAAAGAAGTTCTCGCTTTGAAGGGAATTGGTCCCGTAACCGTTAAAAAGCTGAAAGAAAACGGTATAAAGTTTAAGAACGAGAAGTAATTGTTTATGGAAGGGGGGAGGTGGAATTACCTTGAATGAAATTTCTAATTTCATCCTGTATACTACACCAAATGGCGACGTTCAGCTAGATATTCTTTTACAAGATGAAAATCTTTGGTTGACTCAAAAAAGTCTTGCGGAGCTCTTTGGAGTTGAACGAAGTGTCATTACAAAGCACTTGAAAAACATTTATGATAGTGGTGAGTTGGATAAGGTGTCAACTTGTGCAAAATTTGCACAGGTTCAACAAGAGGGAAATAGAACTGTCCGACGTGAACTTGAATATTACAATCTGGATGCTATCATTTCAGTCGGCTATCGTGTAAATTCCAGTAAGGCTACTCAATTTAGAATTTGGGCAACCAAGACTTTGAAAGAATTTATCATCAAAGGTTTTGTTTTAGATGATGAACGCTTGAAACAAGGACAGACTGTTTTCGGACAAGATTATTTCCGTGAACTTTTAGAACGAATTCGCTCTATTCGTTCTAGCGAACGCCGAATCTACCAGCAAATTACGGATATCTTTGCTGAGTGTGCTATAGATTATGATCGAAACTCAGATATTACTAAAAACTTCTATGCTATGGTACAAAATAAATTTCATTATGCAATTACTGGAAGTACTGCTGCAGAAATTATCTATCAGCAAGCCGATGCTAGTAAAGAAAAAATGGGATTAACTACTTGGAAGAATGCACCTGATGGACGAGTGCTCAAATCAGATGTAACGGTAGCCAAAAATTATTTGCAAGAAAAAGAAATTCGACAACTAGAGCGAACTGTTACAGCCTACTTTGATTATATTGAAGGTTTGATTGAGCGTCGTAACACTTTTACAATGCGAGGATTGGCAGATAGTATTGATCGTTTTCTATCTTTTAATGAATATGAAATCTTAGAAGGAAAAGGAAGTATTTCCAAGAAACAAGCAGACTCAAAAGCCACCCAAGAGTATGAAAAATTTAACCGCACTCAAAAAATTATATCAGACTTTGATAAACATATTATGAAGATAATGAGAGAAAGTTAATGTAAAATTTTTCACCGTTTCTTTGCTTATAGAAGATAGTGAGAAAACAAGATGAATTGAATCAAAGTCTATCTCCTACATACTAATTTTATTTAAAAATATTAACTAGAAAGGACACACATATGTCTAAAGAACTTTCACCTAAATACAATCCAGCCGAAGTTGAGGCTGGTCGTTACCAAAAATGGCTTGATGCCGATGTTTTCAAGCCTTCAGGCGATAAAAAGGCTAAGCCTTATTCAATCGTCATTCCACCACCAAACGTAACTGGGAAACTCCACCTTGGTCACGCTTGGGATACAACTTTGCAGGATATCATCATCCGTCAAAAACGCATGCAAGGTTTCGACACGCTTTGGCTTCCTGGTATGGACCACGCTGGGATTGCCACTCAAGCTAAGGTTGAGGAGCGCTTGCGTGGCGAGGGCATCAGCCGTTACGACCTTGGTCGTGAAAAATTCCTTGACAAAGTCTGGGAATGGAAAGACGAATATGCCACTACTATCAAGGAACAATGGGGCAAGATGGGTCTCTCTGTAGACTACTCTCGCGAACGTTTCACGCTTGACGAAGGTTTATCAAAAGCCGTTCGTAAGGTCTTTGTGGACCTTTATAAAAAAGGCTGGATCTACCGTGGTGAATTTATCATCAACTGGGACCCAGCAGCTCGCACAGCCCTTTCCGATATCGAGGTTTTCCACAAGGACGTCGAAGGCGCCTTCTACCACATGAACTACATGTTAGAAGACGGTTCGCATGCCCTTGAAGTTGCGACAACTCGTCCAGAGACCATGTTTGGGGACGTTGCGGTTGCGGTCAATCCAGAAGACCCACGCTACAAGGACTTGATTGGTAAAAACGTCATCCTTCCAATCGCTAATAAATTGATTCCAATCGTTGGAGATGAACACGCAGATCCTGAGTTTGGTACTGGTGTCGTGAAAATCACACCTGCCCACGATCCAAACGACTTCTTGGTTGGTCAACGCCATAACTTGCCACAAGTTAACGTCATGAACGATGACGGGACTATGAATGACTTGGCCTTCGAATTTGCAGGTATGGATCGTTTCGAAGCTCGTAAGGCAGTCGTGGCTAAGTTAGAAGAAATCGGTGCCCTCGTTAAAATCGAAAAACGTGTCCACAGTGTTGGTCACTCAGAACGTACAGGTGTTGTGGTTGAGCCACGCTTGTCTACACAATGGTTCGTTAAGATGGACCAATTGGCTAAGAATGCCATTGCCAACCAAGATACAGATGATAAGGTAGAATTCTACCCACCTCGTTTCAACGATACCTTCCTCCAATGGATGGAAAATGTCCACGACTGGGTAATCTCTCGTCAGCTCTGGTGGGGTCACCAAATCCCTGCTTGGTACAATGCTGAGGGTGAAATGTACGTCGGTGAAGAAGCTCCAGAAGGTGACGGATGGACTCAGGACGAAGACGTTTTGGATACGTGGTTCAGTTCTGCCCTTTGGCCATTCTCAACTATGGGCTGGCCTGATGTCGACTCAGAAGACTTCAAACGTTACTTCCCAACTTCAACCTTGGTAACAGGTTACGACATCATCTTCTTCTGGGTGTCTCGTATGATCTTCCAGTCATTGGAATTCACTGGCCGTCAACCATTCCAAAACGTTCTGATCCACGGTCTTATCCGTGATGAGCAAGGACGTAAGATGTCTAAATCTCTCGGTAACGGGATTGATCCGATGGATGTCATCGAGAAATACGGTGCCGATGCCCTTCGTTGGTTCCTTTCAAACGGATCTGCACCAGGGCAAGACGTGCGCTTCTCTTACGAAAAAATGGATGCATCTTGGAACTTCATTAACAAAATCTGGAACATCTCTCGCTACATCCTTATGAACAATGAAGGCTTGACTCTTGAGCAAGCAACTGCCAATGTCGAAAAAGTTGTCAACAAGGAAGCTGGAAATGTCACTGACCGCTGGATCCTCCACAACCTCAACGAAACAATCGGAAAAGTTACTGAAAACTTTGACAAGTTTGAGTTTGGTGTTGCTGGCCACATCCTCTACAACTTCATCTGGGATGAGTTTGCAGACTGGTACATTGAGTTGACTAAGGAAGTCCTTTATAGCGATAACGAAGAAGAGAAAGTCATCACACGTTCTGTTCTCCTTTATACTTTGGACAAGATCCTTCGTCTCCTTCACCCAATCATGCCATTCGTGACAGAGGAAATCTTTGGACAAATCTCAGAAGGCTCTATCGTGACAGCGGAATACCCAACTGTTAACCCAGCCTTTGAGGACCTTGCGGCTCACACAGGTGTGGAAAGCCTTAAAGACTTAATCCGTGCTGTTCGTAATGCGCGTGCGGAAGTAAACGTAGCACCAAGCAAGCCAATCACCATCCTTGTGAAGACCAGTGATAGCGACTTAGAAGCCTTCTTTAACAGCAATGTCAACTACATCAAACGCTTCACAAATCCAGAACACTTGGAAATCGCATCAACCATCCCTGCACCTGAACTCGCAATGTCAAGCGTCATCACAGGAGCAGAAATCTACTTGCCACTGGCTGACCTCCTCAATGTCGAAGAAGAACTCGCTCGTCTCGACAAGGAACTCGCTAAATGGCAAAAAGAACTGGATATGGTCGGTAAGAAGCTCTCTAACGAACGCTTCGTAGCCAATGCCAAACCAGAAGTCGTCCAAAAAGAACGCGACAAACAAGCCGACTACCAAGCTAAATACGACGCGACCGTAGCACGTATTGATGAGATGAAGAAGTTGGCGAAATAAAATCGAGTAGCGGCTAAGACTAACCCCACTCACACCATGGTACATGCCGTTCAAGGTAGTAAACCAAGTAAGAAACCAGTCCACGTTTTCGAGGACTGGTTTTGATATATCACGTTTAAGTACCGGCCTCTGAGCCCTAATTGATAGTGTTCACCCCAGCCAGATCCTTATCTGCTATCCTTTTAGGAATTCCTAACTTAAGTAGGCCCGACAGTCGTTTAGATTTCTTCTTCCATTGCTTCCATATAATCACTCGTAGACGAGTACGCAAGCGCTCATCTATGCTGGTGACTATGCGCTTCATATTTCCCAATGAGAAATAGTTTATCCATCCCCAAATGGACAAATTCAGTTGCTCAAGAGTTACCGGTAGCGGAGAGCCCACGGAGGACTTCCACCTCAGATGTACGACATGTCCATCGTACCAAAAACGGCAAATCCCTCAAATTGAGATTTGCCATTTTTTATATATTTTCATCTTGCAAATCGAGTTGCTTCACTCTAGCAATATAGTATGCCATAATCAAAAACAAATTGAAGCTGACAATCCAGATAGACCATTCATGGAGAAAATGCATAGATACAGCCAAACTAATTGCCCCCAAAACGAAACTCCCTACAACAATACCATAGTTCAAGGCTTGACGACGATATTCTTGAACATCTCCTTTTCCTCTAACGATGCGATACAAAGCAGTCAACATCTTTCGGTAATTTCCAGAGGTCATAAAAATGACATAGGGATGATCTTCAATCAAACTACCCGTAAATGTTAGCATCATCATGCCTGTTCCAAAAGCAATAAAAGGAACTTCTAATAGAGGAAAGCGGGAAAAGAAGGGAAGAACAAGGGTCCCGATAAATAAGGGAAGTAGCATCTTAACCCGCCAATAGGCTGTTTTGCGATATTCTTTCACGTGTAAGGCAAAAAGAAATCCTAGGGAAAAGAATATAATAGAACAGAATCTCAACATAGTATTGATGACATGTGAATCGTGCCAATCTGATATTAGCAGGAGAATGTTCCCTGTCTGTGTTGCCACCAAACTATGGTACTGGATGTGACAGAATACATCCAAAGAACCACCGATAAAACCAAGGAACACTCCCATGAGTCGTGTGTTTTGAGGTAAAATTAATTTATCTGGCATTGATTCATCACTCGTTTCCCTTTGATTTTTTCATTATACCACTTTCTCTGAAAGAAACTAAGTGAAAAACGGTCAGTTCAGGTAGACATGATTACATATATTCCTAAGTTAGTCTCATCTCTGAAGTTCATTTATGACGTCTTATCAACTTCAAATGCTGTAGGTACTCATCAACTAAACTATTTTTAAACAAATTATGTCAGTACTGAAGTCTATGGCTTAATCAAAGTAACACTTGAAACAGTACCATCTGCACCTGTTGTAATTTGGATGACTTTTCCACCACCTACTTCAGCATTGTATTTCCCATCATCAAGGGTATAAGAATAGCTTTGAATAGAGTAGTTTTCTTTCTTGCCATCAGCAGATTCTACTGTAAATTGACCACCTGATGAAACAGTGATAGTTTCACCATTCGCACCCTTCCAATTTCCAGCCGCAGCCGAAAAATCTTTGTCCACCATAGTCAAGACACCTTTATAACGTTTGTTATGTTCTGCCTGCTTGTCTTGAAGTTTGCGATCAGTTGCTGGATCATAAGCTGACTGATTCTGTTTTGCTTGTGTTCCTTGTTGATTGGATGGGGCTTGAGAAGGGGTTTGCTTAGCAGAAGGTTCTTGATTTTGTTTTGTTTCTGGTGCTGGTGTTGCTTGCGATTGATTAGCAGTAGTTGTTGACTGATCAGAAGATGATGATTTAG
Organism: Streptococcus sp. 27098_8_69; assembly: GCF_041432445.1. Taxonomy (NCBI): domain Bacteria; kingdom Bacillati; phylum Bacillota; class Bacilli; order Lactobacillales; family Streptococcaceae; genus Streptococcus; species Streptococcus sp. 27098_8_69. Next base: position 45,371 of record NZ_JAPVZO010000014.1, read on the forward strand.
CTTTTTCTGATGAAGTTGAACTTGAGGACTTCTGAGTTTTGTTCTCTTTACTTGAAGAACTGGCCTTAGAACTAGAAGATGCTTGTGTTGTCTTGCTAGAACTATCACTTGTGGTATTTTCTTTCTTATTACCACAAGCCCCCAATAGCAATGTTGAAGCGAGTACAGTTGCGGCCATTAATTTGATAGAAGTTTTATTTTTCATCTTATGCTCCTTTGTAACATTTTTGAAATGTTAAGAAATATTTTTGTAACATTATTGTAATATTTGTTTTTAAATCTGTCAACTATTTATCTAAAATTTTTTAGAATTATTTTTTAGTACATTTATTTCCTTATCCCTCCTATATCTTTTATTCGTAAAGAATTAAAAAAAACAGGAAAATTTTTCCTACTAAAAATACTATATTTTACAAGCGTAATCGCTTGCATTTTTTTCTTGAAGGGCTATAATAAAATTGAAATAGGATATTGGAGGTGTAGGTCTATGTCAAGCAAATATTACAAATATCTTCCTTGGATGATTTTAGGTGCTTTCTCTTCTTATGGGGGTGCTACTCATTACGCTCAAACAACATTTGATTTGTTCTACTTAACCACAATCTTCATGATTGTTTATGTGGCTCTAATGTACTTACACGAACACTATTTAAAATATAAATACAAAGATTTATTCATTCGTTTTATGAGTAATCCTAAAAAAGATGAACATCTTTAAAAAAAATAATAACAAAAAGAGGCTGGGAAGAATCCCGACCTCGATTTTTTATGAATCATAAACCTTTGACACGATAGCTGACTTGGCTTGTGACACAAACTTTATTTTCTCTATTCTCAAACTTGAACCCAGCCATCGTTTGTTAAAACTTCTCAGGACTGAGACTAGGAAATCGAGACTTGATCTATCGATTTCTGTCCCCAATCTTTTTATTTTAATCGATAGGTTTTTCTTGGTTTCTTTTTAGGCACTCGTTTGAGCCCGACTTCTTCTACATATTCTCCGTATTTTACGAGAAAGTTATTGCTGACGATTGGTCGTCCTGGGTTGATGAGATTGACCAATTCGGTCCCTTCATAGACAGTGAACTCCTCCTCTAGCAGATAGAGGAAGGTCGGATTCCAGTCAAGACGCCCTTGGATTCGTTTAATAGACTCTTGGATAATGGCATAATGGTCAAAGGCGAAGGCGTGCTCCTCCAACTCTAGTCCCTCTAGGAAGCACTTGCCCGTCTGAAAATCAACATCGACAAAAACCACATCCTTGGCATCATCTCCAGCTTGAACGAGTTCGAGTGCTCGACTAGGTAGATACACCAAGTGGGCGATAGTAACCGTCCAGCCCCGCGGATCACGGCCTGGTGTAGACACTGTCATCAACTGCTCGATTTTTTCCAAAGGAAGGTCGAGGTTAACCTCTTCTCGCACCTCACGCTGGCAAGCATGCCTTGCATCTTCACTCTTATCCATAAAACCACCGACCAAAGCCAAACAGTTTTGATAAGGATGGGCCTTACGACGGATTAGCAAGAGTTTGATTTTCCCTTCCACAAAGCAATAAGCTACCATATCCACCGTCACGCTTGGTTTTTCATACTGAGGAAGATCCTGTTTGCAGTACCAGTCTAAAAATTCCTTCTCAGTCGCATGAATTTCAAAATATTCTCTTTCTGTCATTCCATCCGGGATTATCCTTTCAGTCATCTTATCCCTCCTTGACAGCTTTTGTCCATTGGTACCAACCGACTAAACTATTGATGGTATAAACCCAGTACATACCTTGGATATGGATATTTTCACCCCACCAGAGGTAAATACTAAAGAGATTGGTTGCAATCCAGAAAATCCATTGCTCACGGTAAAGACGTGTCATCAAGAGCTGACCAACACCATTGGTCGCATCGGTAACACTGTCACGGAAAGGACGAGCACTATGGATACTTTGGTAGGCAAAGCCCATGCCAATCCAGATGATAGCAGTCAAAGCCAAATATTTGAGCCAATCAATCATACCAAGTTTCTTAGCTTCAAAGTGAGACTCCTCTGGTTTTCCTTGCTCATTGATACGATTAGACAACCAAGTATAGAGGCCAATAGGCTGCATGACAAAGAAATAAACTGTTGTCAAAACTTCTCCGTAGAAAGTAGCATTCATAGCTAGGACCAAATAGATAGCAGAGTTAATAGCTCCAAAAAGGTAGTTGCTTGCCCGACCTTCAGCTACCAAGATAACGCAGACAATCCCTGTCCAAGAGGCCAAGAGACCAACCCAGTCATGACTTTCCGTGTTTTGTGTAAACTCCAGAATAAGAGGGACACTTGATAAAGCAATCAAATAAAGCCACTGGAAAAGACTGCGTCCCACAAAGAGGTCTTTCCAAAGCAAACGCATAACTCCTGCAAAACCAATTTTACGAGCTTCTGCGTGAACATTTTTAAAGTTTGCGATAAATCGAGTGATTTTTTTAGTTATTTTTTTCATTTTCTTCTCCTAATCTGCTTGGTAAATGGCATCGATAGCTACTTTTGCTGCTTCATAATTTCCTAGATAATCATCAGCTAGATAAACATGAGGGATAGTAGCTAGATATTGCTCCCTCATCATATCCAAATGCTGAGAAAAACTATGACGGATATGGTCTTCTGCCATGGTCATGTCTCGAAAACCATCATTAACATAAGAGCCAACAGGTTGCACAAAGAGGATTAAATCCCACTTTTCCTTGGCTAAGATGGAAACGAATAGATTATCAAAGGTCTCTACGGACAAGTCCCCCTGCTCTTCAGTTTCCATGTAGTAATCGTAGTAGCCCTTGGTTACCAATGAGTTGGTGTCTGCAATGACTAAGCCTCGATTGGCATTGCTATCGATTAACTTGGAAGTTTGGTCATATTGCCCCAAAAGAAGGTAATAATAATCTTTTGGGGTAAGCTCATCATCGCGGACATTATTTTTTATCTGATACTCACGAGCATATTCCAGACTGACTGGCGCATCATAGAAGCGAGCTAAATCCTTGGCTAGAGTTGTTTTACCATTACTAGCACTTCCCATAATCAACACTTTTTTCGTAAACTGACGGCGGAAAGGTTGAGCGATATATTTCCAATATTTACTTGGGTTTTCTCGAATCATGGTAGCCGAAATTCCAAATTTTCTTTCCTGTAGAACAGTCTCAAAACCACGTTTTGACAATTCTTGTTGGTATTCGGACTCTCCTACAAAAAAGATAAGCTCCTGTCCAGTCTGGTCATAGGAAATGGCCTGTAACATCTGATCCAACCACTCCTGCCAGCCCATTGGATAACGTGGAATATTGGTTTCGTCAAGTTTACAAACAGAGGTCAACTCATCATCTCGAAAAGCTTCACGAATATAGCGAAATCTCTTTTGTAGTGTAAGTCCCACCTGTTCACCACGATCTCCCTTATAACCTGAAACTACCACCCATACAGCATCACATTGACGTTTTGCTCTTTGGATTAAATCAATATGCCCTTGATGTAAGGGAGCAAAGGTGCCAAAAACCACCGCTATACTCTTTTTCATATCTGTTCAACCTTTTTATAAATTTTTATATTTTATATCATACTCTGTCTTCTTCTGTTTGTCAATGCTTTTTTATTATTTTTTATAAAAACATTGCTGCATGATAAGAATTTTTTACTTGATATGCAAAACCGGATCAGGAGAATTCTGTTTTGAAATCCTTAAAATAAATGCACAATCCAAGTAGCTATTTGGGCAACAACTTTTCAAAAAAGAGGCTGAAACAATCTGTTTCAACCTCACATTTTTAAACAATCTCAAATTTTAATTGACCAGCTTTAACACCAATTTTCAGAGTCTTGCCAGCTTCCAATTCACCTTTAAGGAGAAGCTCTGCTAGTTTGTCTTCTACTTCTGTTTGCAGAGTTCTGCGCAGTGGACGAGCCCCCATCTCTGGATCATAGCCTTGCTGAGCTAGAAGTTTAAGGGCAGATGCTTGGAGTTTCAAGTCAATTCCTTTTTCTGCTAGGCTTGCAATCAATGGTTTGACCATAATCTTAACTACTTCCTGCATATCTTGACTTGACAAGCTATGGAAGACTACCTTCTCATCAATACGGTTGATAAACTCTGGACGATAAGCCTTTTTCAGCTCCTCAAACATACGTTTTTCCATATTTTCTTGGTCAAAACGAATATCCTTAGCTCCAAATCCAACTGTTTTATCATCACGAAGGGCTGTTGCACCAAGGTTTGACGTCATGATAATAATGGTATTTGAGAAATCAACCTTGCGACCTTTACTATCTGTCAGAACCCCGTCGTCCAAGACTTGTAAGAGGACATTAAAGATGTCTGGGTGCGCCTTTTCTACTTCGTCAAAGAGAAGTACTGAGTACGGTTTATTGCGAACCTTCTCGGTCAACTCTCCACCTTCTTCGTAACCTACATAACCTGGAGGAGCTCCGTTAAGACGGCTGGCTGCGAATTTCTCCATATACTCACTCATATCAAAGCGGATAAGAGCTGATTCGTCATCAAAGAGGACTTCTGCCAAGGCCTTGGCCAACTCGGTCTTACCAACACCTGTCGGTCCTAGGAACATAAAGGATCCAATTGGACGTTTATGACTACGAATACCAGATTGGTTACGGCGAATAGCACGACTGATACTAGATACAGCCTGTTCCTGTCCGATCACACGTTTATGCAGTTCAGCTTCAAGGTTGAGATACTTCTTGGCATCCGTTTGTGTCAATTTTTGCACAGGAATTCCTGATAAGCGACTCAAGGTAGTCAAAATATCAGATTCTTCTACTACATCTTTATAAACAGGTACTTCCTGCTCTTTTGCAATGAGTTGAGCTGCTTGCTTCCATTTTCTATCCATCAAGGCCTTATCAGCTGGTGTTAAACCTGACTCTTCTTGTTTAGCGTGTTTCGATTTATTTTGCACTGTTGCTGCCGCTTCATCCAAAAGATCGATTGCTGAGTCTGGCAAATGACGACTCGTCAAATAACGATGTGCCATTTTGACAGCTGTTTCGACTGCATCGTCTGTAATTTGGACATGGTGGTGTTTCTCATAGGTTGCTTTCAAGCCCTGCAAAATAGCCATACTATCTGCTAAACTTGGCTCCTCAATCATCACCTTTGCAAAGCGACGAGAAAGGGCTGCGTCTTTTTCGATGTGCTTTTGATACTCTTCCTGAGTAGTCGCACCGACAGTTCTCAGAGTTCCACGCGCCAAGGCAGGTTTTAGGATATTGGCCGCATCCAAGGTCGAATCAATCCCACTTCCTGAACCCATAATGGTATGAAGCTCATCGATAAAGAGGATGACCTTGCCATCTTCCTCGATATCTTTGATGATATTGTTCATACGTTCTTCAAAGTCTCCACGGAAACGAGTTCCCGCAACCACATTCATCAAATCAAGCTCTAAAACTCGCATTTTAGCCATCTCAGTTGGTACATCTCCGTTGGCAATACGTTGCGCAAGGCCAAGTGCCAACGCTGTTTTACCCACACCTGCATCTCCAACTAAAACTGGATTGTTTTTAGTTTTACGGCTCAAGATTTGAATCATACGAGAGATTTCTTGGTCACGCCCGATGACTGGTTCCAATTTACCTGAGCGAGCTTGCTCTGTAAGATCATGCGTATAATCTTCCAAACCTCCACTTGGTGTCTGAGGCATGCCCATCATATTAGCCATAGAATTTTGCTTGTCCGCTACCGTACGATGGCGTTGACGAAGGGCCTTCAAATCATCTCTAGTCCAACCAGCACGCGCTTCAAGACTACGACGAAGTCCAGCAATCTTGACCTGATCCTTCTGATCTTCGTAAGAAAATCCCGCTTTTTCTAGAATACGAGTAGCCAAGGCATTGCCATCATGTAAGATAGCATAAAGCACGTGCTCTGTTCCTAAAATCTTGGCATGCACCACAGAAGCTACATGCTCTGCTTCCAACAACAATACCTTCAAACGGTGTGAAAAAGGCAACTCCTGATAATTTTCCTTATCGCTATACTTTGTTTCAGTCAGCTCTACAGCAACTTCCTCCAGACGATCAATCTCATAGGGAAATTCATTTAAAGTCGCCCCAGCTACACTGTAACTATGATTGGCCATAGCAATCAATAGGTGCCAAGACTCTAGGTATTCTGCCCCAAAATGACTTGCGACCAGAAAGGCACTGTCTATACATTCTTTCAATGCTTTTGAATATTTCATTTAGTTCTATTTTCCTTTTCTATCTACCTCTTGTAATAACTGCCGGAGCATATTGGCACGGATAAGATTGGCATCCTCACCTAAAACCCGGTCTGTCGCCATCGCTAGTAATAGATTCATCTCCTGACGAGTCACTAAATCCTGTTCAAACAAGAGTCTTAAAACATCTTCAAAGATAACTAGGCTGACTTCTTCGCCCACCGAATACAGTAAATCGCGGAGCATTTCATGGTGGTTTGAGAATTCAATCCGTCCTATACGAATGTAGCCACCACCACCACGCTTACTTTCAACCAAGTATCCCCTGCTTTCTGTAAAACGAGTCTTAATCACATAGTTAATCTGACTAGGAACAACCTGGAAAGTATCTGCCAACTGACTCCGTTGCAACTCCACAATACCAGATTGATCTAAAATTGCCTTGATGTAGGCCTCAATATGATCTGATGTATTTTTAAGTCTCATAACAAACCCACCTCTCTTTAAACCTTGACTATCTTTGACTATTATACCGAAATTTTTTCATTTTTAAAAGAAAAAGGGGCTGGTAATGAATAATCCTCACCAACTCCCTATCTTTCTAATTATTTAAGCCTAATTCTGCCAAGATTTGACGTTTGTAGGCAATCTTTTGGACTTCCTTGTCCTCGTCTTCAGACCAATCTAGTTTAATTTCAGCAACAATCTGCCCCGGGCGATTTTTCAAGATATAAATCCGATCACTAAGGTTAAGGGCTTCCCCGATACTATGCGTAATGATGAGTGTCGTCAGGCCTAGCTGTTTATGAATATCAAGATACCAGGTATGAAGTTCCATTTTGGTCATCTCATCCAAGGCACTAAAGGCCTCATCTAAAAGAAAGAGCTTGTGCCCAAAAAGGTAAGTGCGGAGTAAGGCCACACGCTGGCGCATTCCACCACTAAGCTCATGAGGATACTTATCCCGTACAGCCGTCAACTGAAAGGTAGCAAGGATTTCGTCTGCACGGGCAATGGCTTCCTCCTTATCGACCTTTTGAATCAAGAGGGGCAGGATGATATTGCCAAGAACGGTCTTGTGTTCCAAAAGTAGATCCTTTTGTAGCATATAACTCACGCGCCCCTTGGGATTTTCCTCTCCGTCAAGTACAATTCGCCCTGACTGGACTTCTAAAATGCCTGCAATCAGGTTAAAGAGGGTAGTCTTTCCTACACCACTAGGTCCCAGGATAGAGACCACTTCACCTGAAGTCACTTGCAGGTTAATATCCTCTAAGATCTTTTCATCATCGTAGGCATAGCTTACGTGTTCTAGTCTAATTTCTGTCATTATTTTACAAATTCGTTGGTAAATCCTTTATCAGTCAAGTCTTCCTTGAGGATTCCATTTTCCTTATCCCATTTGTAGAAGGTATTCCAACGGTCAGCATCAAATTGTCCCCATTTGTCCTTGTCGCTTGCGTATTCTTTTGACAAGTATTTCTGAGATTCGATAACAAAGTCACGTTTATCCTTAAGCTCTGGAGCATTCTTGATGAGGATATCTGCAGCTTCTTCTGGGTGCTCCATAGCGTATTGGTAGCCTTTTTTGATGGCTTGGATGACTTTGCGAGCTTCTTCCTTGTTGTCTTTCAGATAGTCGTTGTTAGCGATGATAACAGGTGAGTAGTAGTCAAACTCTTTTACATAGTCTTTCAAATACATAAAGTTTGCATCCACACCTTGAGATTTGGCAAGGATTCCATCCCAACCGTAGTAAATCCAGGCAGCATCAAAAACGCCATTGGCAATCGGAGTGATAGAGTTTGAGTCGTTGTTTGGTACTTTTTCGACCTTCTCAAAGTCTCCGCCTTGAGATTCTACCAAGGTTTTCAGCATAGCAAGCTCAGTTGGATCATTCCAGGTTCCGTATTTCTTACCAACCAAGTCTTTTGGACTGTTGATATTGTCAGACTTACGAGAGATAATTCCTGATGTATTATGTTCTACAATCGCTGCAACGGCAGTAATACCTGCACCTTTTTCTAACTTCTTAGCCATGTAATCTTGGAAATACACTGCAAATGGTGCCTTACCATTGATAACCAAGTCAGAAGAACTTTCTTCTGGTGGCAATTTCAAATCAACATCCACTCCAGCTTCCTTGAAATACCCTTTTTCTTTGGCTACATAAAGTCCTGTATGGTTGGTATTTGGTGTCCAATCTAGGATAAAGTCAATTTTTTTGAGTTCTGCTTCTTTGTTATCCTTAGAAGCAGTTCCTTGGCCACAAGCCACAAGCACGACAGCCACAAGAGCTGTTACAATCGTTAAAAACACTTTCCATGTTTTCTTCATTTTTATTTCCTCTTTTCTTTTTCCAAAACGCTCTATTTTAAGTACGTTTCCATTTAATCACATATTTTTCACTAATATCAACCAACTTCATACCCAAAAGGCTGATCAGCGATACCAGAATAATAATCGCAAACATGGTATCATACTGAAACAGTTTCTTGGACTGAATCATGTAGACACCTAGTCCTTCAAAGCCTCCCAACCACTCGGATACCACTGTTGTGATAAAGGCGTAGGAGACACTGACCCTCAAACCTGCATAAAAGTAAGGCAGGCTGACCGGGATTTTAAAATGCCACAGGATTTGCCAAGGATTGGCTCGCATCAGACTAAACAAGGTCAGCATATCCTTGTCACAATGCCTAAAACCATCCAAAATGCTGACGATGATAGGGAAGGTTGTCGTCAAGATAATCAAGACAATCTTGGGCAAGATTCCGTAACCTAGCCACAAGACCAGTATAGGGGCTATGGCAATGGTTGGTATGGTCTGGACAACTACCATCATGGGGTAAATTAAATCATTTAGCCAGCCCAGACTATCCATAAGGACAGCCATGATACAGGCTATCAAGACTCCCAACACTAGACCTAACAAGGCTACTTTCAAGGTTGCCCAGCTATGGTACCAGAGAAATTCTCTATCACGAACAAAAGAATGGAGGATTTCAAGTGGTGTCGGCAAGATAAACTTTGGTAGGAGTTTTAACAATCCCGCTAACTGCCAAAGAGACAAGATACCCAAAAATCCTAGCATACTAATTTGCCGTCTCATTATACTTTTCAAGTTTCTCATCGATACTTAAAATCTCTCCTATATTTATTTTCACATTGGCAAAAACATTGTCTGCCTCTTGACCCGCTACTTCTAGTGCTTCTTTGAGAATGCGCATGAGTTGATCAAAATCTCCCTCTAAAACTGTTTCAAAGGGTGTCACCACCATGGACACTCCTTGAGCCTGCAGATAAGCAATGACTTGATCAATAAGGGCTATGCGGTCAATCCCTTGTGACAGGGGTAAGACTTGTAAAGCAATGCTTGCTTTCATTAAAACCTCCTTCTAAGTTACAGTTTTTCTTTGTAAAAAAAGAAAAAACCTCTTTCATATATGAAAAAGGTGCAAAATTAGGCCAAGTATTCGTTCCCTACGCTGGCATTACCCAGATCAGGTGCGGTCGAAGTTTAACACTTCCTCTCAGACTGTACACAGACTCCCATATATTATATGGACATATGATAACGCAAAATAAACAAGATGTCAAGGAAACTGCTTACAGAAAAAGAGACGGCAAAACTTCTCTTTCTCTAATTATACAGATGAACTAGCTCTTTCGATTAAAGCATAGGGGCGAATAACTGAGCTACTTCTTTGATTAATGTTTGATACCAGGTAGGCTTGATTGTTCCAGAAAAAATTTCTTGCGACTCTTCAAAAATTTCTTCAAAGTCCTTACGAATATCTACAATCGATGGTGTTTCATATAATAAAACTGCATTTTCATAGTGGTGAACTAAGCTTCGATAATCAAGATTTATGGTTCCAACAACCGCAAATCGATCATCAACAATCATTTGCTTACTATGGATAAAACCAGGAGTATACTCGTAGATACGTACACCAGCAGACAAAAGATCAGGATAAGAACCTCGAGTTACTAACTGTATGAGCTTTTTATCTGGGATAAATGGAGTTATAATTCTCACATCTACGCCTCGCATAGCAGCATTTTTGATATCCTCTGTCAAATCATAATCAATAATGAGATAAGGCGTGGTGATATAGACAAAATCTTCCGCTTGATTAATCAGGTTTTGATAGACGATTTTACCCACCTTCATTCTATAGATAGGCTTGGGTCCACTTCCATATGGGATACATAGACCGCTACCTGGTCGTGTCTGATTTTCCAAATGATACTGATCAAAATCACTGATTTCTCCACGGTTGATATACCAGTTCATTAGAAATAGTCTTGTAAAGGCTTGAGTCGCCGGACCATCGATCCGAATTCCACTATCCTTCCAATGTCCAAAACGTTCAATCTGATTGATGTATTCGTCTGCAAGATTAATGCCACCAGTATAGGAAATCTGCCCATCAATGACTAATATTTTTCGGTGGTCACGGTTATTATAGGCCACCGTCATACGAGGAATCACCTTATTAAACTTATGAGCATCGATCCCTTTAGACCGCAAATGAACCGTATAATCTCCCGGCAAGGTCACCATACAACCAATATCGTCGTAGAGCATCTTGACCTCAACTCCCTGAGCTGCCTTTTCTTCCAGAATCTCAAGCATGCTATCCCACATCAATCCCTCTTCGACAATGTAGTATTCTAGAAAAATAAATTTTTTAGCTCTCTTTAGATCCTCCAGCATCTGTTGCCACATTTTCTCACCATTTGCAAAGAATTGTGAGTCTGTCTGATCATAAACTTCTGCATTACTGTCCATATGCAATAAGGCATTGATAATCCCGTAGGCAGATTTATCAGTTTTCTGTATGTCTTGATGAAGACTATGTTCGCGCTTTTCATGAGATGTGATAGAACGAAGTTCCTGTAATTGTTTAAATTCCTTTTTTGATAACCGACGCTCACCAAACATGATATAAAGCAAGGGGCCAAAAACAGGGACAAAAGTGACAATCAACCACGTCACCTTGCTTTCAGGAGACATAGAACGATTGACAATGGCTAAAACAGTCGCCACGCTGACAAGAAATACAAGAGCAACCCAAACAAGTGGAGCAATCTGGCTCATGTAAAGAATGACTGCAAAAACTACAAATAATTCTATCAGAATAATCGCAATGCTAAAACCATACTTGGACATCAATAGTCGAAATTTTCTAGTCCCCATAACTCCCTCTCAATTTCTAAATAAACTCCAAAGCAACTAGCTGAAAGCGCTTGTTACCTTCTAGTATACTTACTTTCATAAAACTTAGCAAGTCTTTTCTGTTTAGGCCGATAGTTCTACCTATAAAATCATTTAAAAAAGTCTGCGACAAAATAGTTCTCAGCCACAAAAAAGCTAGATATTCCCAATTGTGGAACTCTAGCTTTTTATAGTGGCTCTATAATATTTGTAGTGGGTAAATCCCCTATAGATATTATGGAGCCTATTTTGTTGTAGAAAACATACTAAGATTAGTAGTGAGAAAATCTCCGACGGGAGAGAGTACTCACTACTTTTTCTTTATGTTAAAGTAGAGGTGTCTTGTAAAGTCGTAGGGCTCTTTGGCGCTAGACGTCGCTTGACAAACTGGAAAGACACCTGTTTTAGGTGGAATTTGATCAAAGTATGTGGGACGCTAGACGTCGCGTATTGAAAATAAAATCACTAAAACACGGAATTATTCAAGACAAAAGAGGTAATATCATGCGTACAGTATTTGGGATTGATGTGAGTAAGGCAAGTTCTGAGGTGGCAATTTTAGTCAACGGTGAAAAGATTCATGGATACACTATGCTCAATGACGCCATTGGCTTCAATCGTCTTTTGAATGACTTGAAAACTGTTCATAACCCTGAGATTATATTTGAAGCTACTGGTGTCTATTCTCGGCGTCTTCGAGCCTTTCTTGAGGAATACGGCTACGCTTATACACAGCTGAATCCTCTGGAAGCTAAGAAGCAACTGGACAGTCTGCGAGTTCGTAAAACAGACAAAATTGACGCTGAAAAGTTGGCTCATTCTCAGTTTATACTCAATCGTAAACCAACTTATGCGCAGGAAGAAGTTTATCAACACCTGCGTGATTTAAGCCGTTTCTATCAAAATCTTACAGAAGACATTGTTAGAGCTAAAAACCGTCTACACAAGGTCTTACAAGTCACCTTTCCTGAATTGGAAAATCTCTTATCCACACCAACTGGAGAGCAATATTGGAATTTAGTGATGGCTTTTCCATGCAAAGAGTTTGTAGTAAACCTATCTCAAAATGAATTGTGTAAGATTATCCGTCAATCTACCTCCAAACGAATCTCTGAAAAGCATATTGCTTACCTGACTGATAAACTTATAAAACTCGCTAAACAATCTTTTTGTGCGGTCAAGAAAATCTCCCCAATGCTTGAAGAGGTTCGTTACTATGCTCAAGAATTGCTTCGTCTTTCTGAGCACAGACAGGTTGTCTTAGACGACATGGTAGCTCTAGCTCAGCCTTTACCAGAGTATGACATCTTACGTTCAATTCCTGGCATCGCAGAAACCACAGCGACATCTAT
>NZ_JAPVZO010000015.1:0-52001 GCF_041432445.1 Streptococcus sp. 27098_8_69
GGCAAGGAAGACCGCCAAGTCAAATCCAACACTGTAACCTTAGAACCAGTTTCTGAAATCATAGCAGTAGGCACTAAGGTAGAGTCCACCTCAACTCCAAGTGAAGGTACTCCGAGCTTGGTCCAAGAGAAACCAGAGCTTGAAGTTACGACAGAAGCCATTGCTTATGATACTATTCATCAGGATGATTCGGACTTGCTTAAGGGTGAAACCCGCCTTATCCGAGCAGGGGTTGCGGGTGAGCGTACTATTTTAACGGAAGTGACGACTGTGGATGGCAAGGAAGACCGCCAAGTCAAATCCAATACTGTAACCTTGGAGCCAATTTCCGAAATCATCGCAGTAGGCACTAAGGTAGAGTCCACCTCAACTCCAAGTGAAGGAACTCCAAGCTTGGTAGAGGTGAAGCCAGAACTTGAGGTTACGACAGAAGCCGTTGCCTATGATACTGTTTATCAGGATGATCCAGACCTACTTAAGGGTCAAACTCGCCTTATCCGAGCAGGCGTCGCAGGCGAGCGCACTATCTTAACGGAAGTGACGACTGTAGATGGTAAGGAAGACCGCCAGGTCAAATCCAATACTGTAACTTTAGAGCCAGTTTCCGAAATCATAGCAGTAGGCACTAAGGTAGAATCCACCTCAATTCCAAGCGAAGGTACTCCAAGTGTAGAAGAGGTGAAGCCAGAACTTGAGGTTACGACAGAAGCCGTTGCCTATGATACTATTCATCAGGACGATCCGGACTTGCTCAAGGGTCAAACCCGTGTCATTCAAGCAGGAGTAGCAGGTGAGCGTACTATCTTAAAGGAAGTGACGACTGTGGATGGCAAGGAAAATCGCAAGCAGGTCTCTAATGAAGTCACCACTGCCCCTGTATCAGAAATCATTGCAGTAGGCACTAAGGTAGAGTCCACCTCAATCCCAAGTGAAGGTGCACCAAGTCTTGTTGAAGAAAAACCAGAATTGGAAGTAACAAGAGAGTCAGTTCCTTATGAGACTATTCGAAAGGAAGATCCAACTTTATCTGACGACCAAGTTAGACTTGTTCAAGCTGGAGTCGATGGTGAACGTACCATCTTAACCGAGGTGATGACACCTAACGGCAAGGAAAGTCGCAAACTGGTTTCTAATGAAATAACAAGAGCCCCGGTTTCAGAAATCATCCTTGTAGGGACTAAAAAAGAGCCTCTGCCTTTACCACAACCAAAAGTTGAAACCCAAACAATCCCATATAAAACAATCTATCAAGCAGATGACAGCCAAGAAGTCGGTTCTAGAAAAACGAAAACACATGGGGTCAATGGACAAGTAGAAACCACTACCCGATATACAAGAGATCAAACAAGTGGACAAATTACAGAGGCTAGTACATCAAAAACTCTGGTGGAAAAAGTAGATGAGGTTGTTCTAGTTGGGACCAAACCAAGTGTAGAAACAAAGGTTATCGCAAATAATACGATATATGAAGCGGACCCGACACTTCTTTATCAAACAGAAAAAGTTGTTGTTTCAGGTAAGGAAGGAAGTGAAAAAACGACTATCACCTACCAAGTAGATGCTCAGACAGGTCAGGTTACAGAAAGAGATCACCAAAAAGAAGTAACAGCTCCGATTGATAAGGTAGTGAAGGTCGGAAATGTCCAAACTATTGTGACCCCAATTCCAATCAAGGAGGAACGCCGTCAGGATCCAAGACTTGATAAGGATCTTGAAAAAGTAGAAAGCCAGGGTGAGCCTGGCGAGACCACCACTACCAGAGTCTATGAAGTAAATTCTCAAACAGGTGAAATGCTATCACACACGGAAACAAGTACGGTGACAAAAGCAATGAAGCCAAAAATCATCTTGGTGGGAACCAAAGAAAACAAACCACATCTTCTTCCAGTGAATACGGAGTTAGAAAATGCTATCGATGTACGACCTGCTAGCCAAGGAATGAAGGCTGTAGATTTGCTTTCCAATCCTTACGTGACAAATGCTCTCAGACCAAATATTCTGGGTCGAGATGTGATTAGTAAGAAGATTGAACTCAAAAAGACAAATCCTACTATTACAGATGATGAGGTTAGAGAAGTCCTTCGTAAAGAATATCTAGAGAGATTATCTATTAAAGACGCGCTTGAAGAAACGAAAAAGACCCTAGATACAGACCTTAAAAAAGTTGTAGCCCATACCTTGAGTGTGCTCGAAAACACAGCGGAAAGCAGAGCTAAGGTTCAGGCAGATTTAGAAGCTAATAAGGAAAAAATTCTCTTAGGTTTAACCTATATCAATCGTTTTTATAATATTGACTTTGGCAAGACCAACATCCGTGATATTCTTGCCTACAATCCAAGCTCCTTTGGCAAGAAGGTGACATCACTAGAATGGCTAACATCTCTGGGTTCAATGAGCTATGATGAGATGAAGCTGGTCAATAGTCCACGAACATTTGAAAAATACTTTGGAAAGGTAACCGATAAGTCAACCCTATTAGACTTTCTTGACTATAACCGAACTACCTTTACAAATATGGATGGCGATACTTGGTTGAAGGATGCTACAAAAGCCATCGTTGTTGAGAAGAAATCTAAAGAAAAAACAGATGAAAATGTCAGTCTATACACGAAGTTGACCTCTGATCCTGCCAAGTATGGGGCAGAACCTCAACAGATTGATAATCGCAAACAATATAACATGTCAACCCTTCTAGGCCTAGTGAATATCAAGGAACCAAGCATCTATGCCATTACAAATATGGCAACCGTTTCTTACGGGAATATCGGAACTTATATGGATAGCTCACTGGCTCAAAGCAATCCTGCTCAATATAAGACTGAATTGGAAAAAGTGAAGGCTCTGGTTGAATTGACAGCTGAGCGTCAGGCAGCTTATGTTGATACGCTTTATAGAATCACTAAAAAAGACAATCAATCAAAACTAGTAACCAACCGTTTGATTGTGGATACTATGAAAAAGTATACTAGCAAGCAAAATGCAGGCATCAAGGAAACCTGGTCTAAGGAGTTTGGTCCAGAGGCGGATAAGGGAGTCAAGGACTTCATGTCTCCGCTAGGCATGTATTCTTCGTCCCAATCAGTAGGTGCTGAGGCTAATGGGGCTGGTGTGCGCTACTTTATTGATAGGGTCTTGGACGATCGAGGGTCAGCAACCTATTCTCATGAAATGACTCACTTGTTGGATCGTACAGTTCTCTTTAATAATTATGGTCGACGGGATGGTACAGGAGCAGAATTCTATGCACGTGGAATCTTTGAAAATTCCTACACTCCGGGAACGGATAGCTACTTTAACTTGAACTTTGTTTATGATGAGAGTGACAAAGAAAGTTTCTACAACAAGACACCAGAGCGCTTTAAATCAGCTACAGATTTGAAAGAATATATGCACGGTAGTTTCGATGTTCTCTATACTTTAGATTATCTAGAAGCTGAGGCAAGTCGAGGATTGTCAGCTGCGGATAAGGCAGTCTACTTCAAGCAACTCTTACCAAGTGCGACAAGTGGTTCAAGAACACCTGTTTCTTATCCAAATCCATCTGTCAAACCAAGCCACCAGAGCGAGGAAATCAAGGCTTTAACCGAGGCAGATGCTAGCAAGCTAGGTGATGTTCATAGTTTGATTGACAACCACATCGTAGTAAATCGCTATATTATCAAGGGATTCACGGCTACAGGAAAAGTAGATGCCAATGGCTATTATACCGTCGATATGTTTGATACGATTTATGGCGTCAACGAAAATGACAAGGGGATGAGTGGCGATATCAGCTTTAGAAAACAAGCCTTTGAACTCATGGCAGGTCTTGGCTATTACGAAGGTTTCGTTCCTTATGTCTCTAATCAGTACAAGCAAGATGCTGAAAAAGAGAATCGTCCCTTGTCAGACCAATACATCTTTGAAAAGATCTTAGCTGGTAAGACCTATGCCCAATTCAAGAAGGAACAAATGGATGGACGGATCGCGAATATCAGTAAGTTAAAACCGATTACCATTGACTATAAAGGTAAGCAAGAAGTGATTTCAAGTCCTGAACGAATGAAGCAATTGATGGAAGAAGCGGTAAAAGAAGAACTTACTCAAATTAAAGCAGGAAATATCAGCCAAAAACAATACCGTTTCATTGAAACTCCTGTTCAGAAGTTGAAAAAAGCTATATATAAAGCCTACCTCAAAGAATCAAATGAGTTTAGAAATTCTATTTATTCTGCTTAAGAGCAAGATCAGTCTATCTTTTAAACTTTCATAGGAGTTCATGCCAATTTTGATATTCTGTAAGCATGATTTACTAGTTAGCTAGGTTCGAGACAGAAAAACACCTTTTGAATTGCAAGTTCTCGCAGTTTAAAAGGTGTTTTGTTTATGATGATAGATTGCTTTTTTCTTCAGAATAGCGTTGATAGAAATCAACTTTCAGTTGGATAAAGTTTTCCAATTCGCGTAGGAGTTGGAGCAAGGTTGCGCGCGTTTCAAATTCTTCCCTTGTTTTAGGGAGATTGCGATTTCGAAATACCTGCAGGTAGCTTTCAATATCATTTAATAAATCGTTGGCAGGATTGGTCTGGCTGAGTTGATCTGCAATTTTAGCGAATAGCTGGGAAAGGATTAGGCTTTCGCTTGCGGCTAGATTACAGGTGTTGATTTGCTGGGCCATATTGCGAAGAATGCGACTCTGTCTCTGTCTCATTTCAAAATAGTGGATATGGTAATCGGTTTGGTGGAAGAGGTGGTCAGAGTGATCAAGATAGACCAGTTTGAGAGCTTCTTCAAGAAGCTGATCCAGTTCTTCAACGAGTTGAGCACGGTTACGACCATCACCTTTTCCAAGGTAATATTCAAAACGTTGTAAAATGTGTTTGAGTTTTTCTTCTACCTTGAGATGATAGAGATGGATTTCTTCTTGCCGAGAAGGCATGTAAAGATTGACAGTCAAGGCAAAGCTAGTACCGATGAGAAATAGGAGGAGTTCATTCGCTAGTAGTTCTGGTGATGTAGACTCTTGAACCAAGAGATGACTGACCAAGACACTACTAGGGGTAATCCCAATTTCCCAGCCGAATTTGTAGGCAAGAGGAACATAGAGGGCTAGATAGAGACCAAAACTCCAAATATGGTAGCCAGTCAGTTGAAAGGACAAGACGCCGATAGACAGAGCTAGCAGGGTTGAGAATAATCGGTTTTTAGCCAATTTGATCGTGCTTCTACGGGTATCCGATAAGCTCAATAGAGCAATGATACCAGCGGACACTGCTGAGGATAAATCTAGAAAGTAGGCTAGAACACAGGCCAAACAGGTTGCCAGAACGAGTTTAAAAGTACGTTGGGTGATAGACATGAGACATTTCCTAAAATGAATGATAGAAACCAGACAAAGAGGTTGGAACAAAAGATCCCGACCTCACTTTTTATTAGCAATCAAACTTTGACGCGGTAGCTGATTGAACTTTTTGTTCGTCTTTTAGACTCCAAAAAGCTCCTAATCATCCTCGCGGGGCTGGGACTACGAAATCGAGACTTTGTCTATCGATTTCTGTCCCACCGCCCTTGATTATTTTTTGCGAGCAGAGGAAAATTCTGCTACTGCTGTAAAGAGGACATCTGTTGAGGAGTTGAGGGCTGTTTCGCAAGAGTCT
Source organism: Streptococcus sp. 27098_8_69 (assembly GCF_041432445.1). Lineage (NCBI taxonomy): Bacteria > Bacillati > Bacillota > Bacilli > Lactobacillales > Streptococcaceae > Streptococcus > Streptococcus sp. 27098_8_69. The sequence continues at coordinate 5,637 of NZ_JAPVZO010000015.1, forward strand.
TGGATAACACCGATGACAAATCCGACACCCACAACCTGCATAGCGATATCATTGGTAATCCCAAAGAGACTGCAAGCAACTGGGATAAGTAGGAGAGAACCTCCAGCAATTCCTGAAGCACCGCAGGCAGAGATGGCTGCAACGATACTGAGTACAAAGGCTGTTGCAAAATCAACTGAGATTCCTAGAGTATTGACAGCTGCTAGGGTTAAGATGTTGATGGTAACAGCAGCTCCAGCCATATTGATAGTTGATCCAAGTGGGATAGAGACAGAATAGGTATCTGGATTAAGACCTAGATCCTCACAGAGTTTCATATTAACAGGGATATTAGCAGCGGAACTTCGAGTGAAAAAGGCTGTAACGCCGCTGATACGCAAACATTTCCAAACAAGTGGATATGGATTTTTCTTGATAAAGAGAAAAGCAATCAGAGGATTGATCACTAGGGCAACGAAAACCATAGTAGCAATCAAAAGTCCGAGTAGGATTCCGTAATTTGCTAAACTAGCGATACCTTGGTCTGAGATGGTTTTGAAGACCAAGCCCAGGATACCAAAGGGCGCAAGGTTGATGATCCATTCGACGATTTTTGAAGTCACACTGGCCATTGTTTTGAGTAGCTCCTTGCTATTTTTGCTAGCTTCTCGCATGGCAATCCCAAAGACGATAGCCCAAGACAAAATTCCGATATAGTTAGCTTCGATGATGGCATTGACAGGATTATCTACTATTTTTAGCAGAAGATTGCTGAGCACTTGTCCGATACCGTCTGGAGGAGTAACTTCTGTGCTAGCGCTACTCAAGACCATCTGAACAGGGAAGAGAAAACTAGCCAAAACTGCTACAAGAGCCGCAGCAAAAGTCCCCAGCAAATAGAGGAAAATGACTTTTTTCATATTGCTATCTTGGCCTTTTTGGTGTTGGGAAAGGGCGTTAGCGACTAAAGCAAGAACCAGGATAGGAGCGATAGCTTTTAGTCCTCCTACAAATAGATCTCCCAATAAACCAATACCAGTTAGATTAGGAACGAGTAGACCTAGAATTGCTCCCAAGGTCATTCCGATTCCGATCCGTTTGATCAGATTTGTTTTGTTCCAAGCACGAATAATTCTTTTCATAAATGTCTCCTTTTTGTGTATTGTTTATGATTATAGTATAAATATACTTGAAAAGCAAGTGTCTCATAGATTTTATTAGAATAAATGAATATTTATGAAAAGGATGGCTGGGAAGGATTTATGGTATAATGGATAGAAAAGGAGTTTTATATGCAAGAATTTTTTCAACGTTATCTGGATAAATTAGATCTAACAACTGTTTTAGAGAATCTCTTGACTAAGGTGATTTCTCTTTTGCTTCTCATTCTTGTCTTTTATTTAGCTAAAAAGTTCCTCCATGTTGCTGTAGGAAAGATTGTTAAACCGTCACTTAAGTTTTCAAATCGAGATGCTGGTAGACAAAAGACTATCTCTCGTTTGCTTGAAAATATTTTTAACTATATCCTTTATTTCTTCTTGATTTACTGTATCTTGTCTATCTTAGGGTTACCTGTTTCTAGCTTGCTTGCAGGTGCAGGAATTGCTGGGGTGGCTATCGGTATGGGGGCACAAGGTTTTCTATCAGACGTCATCAACGGCTTCTTTATTCTCTTTGAACGTCAGTTGGATGTAGGAGATGAAGTTATTTTGACCAATGGGCCTATTACCGTATCAGGTAAAGTTGTCAGTGTTGGAATTCGGACGACTCAACTGAGAAGTGACGACCAAGCCCTTCACTTTGTTCCTAACCGCAATATTACTGTGGTTAGCAATTTTTCAAGAAAAGAAGAGAACTGAAATTTTCCTTGATTTATGGTACAATAGAAAGAGTTTGGTAAAGGAGAAACGATGTTTTTAGATAAGCAGTTAGGGAATGGTTGCACCTGGATTAATCTAGATGTGGAAATCATCAAAAATCTTGAAGATTTATCTGAAATCTATGGATTGGATAAAGAAACCATCGAGTATGCGCTGGATAGAAACGAACGAGCCCACATGGATTATAACCGTGAAAACGGGACAGTGACCTTTATCTACAACGTTCTTGACTTAGAAAGGGACAAGGAATACTATGAAGCTATTCCCATGACCTTTATCGTGGAAAAGCAACGAATGATTACCATCAGCAATCATAAGAATGCTTATGTCATTGATCAGATGTTAGGCTATCTAGAAAGTCATGAAATCATTTCAATCTACAAGTTTCTATTTGCCGGTTTAGAGCTTATCAGCAATGCTTATTATCCTGTCATTGAACAGATGGATAAAAGTAAGGATGAAATCAGTGCCTTGTTGCGTCAAACAACCACTAAAAAAAATCTCTTTGCCCTCTCTGACTTGGAAACTGGTATGGTTTACTTGACAGCTGCGGCTAAACAAAATCGCCTCCTCTTAGAGCATATCCAGGGACATGCGCTTTATCGGAACTTTAACGAAGTGGAAAGAGAGCAGTTTGATGATGCTATGATTGAAGCTCATCAGTTGGTGTCCATGACAGATTTGATTTCCCAGGTTTTACAACAACTCTCAGGATCTTACAATAATATCCTAAACAACAATCTGAATGATAATTTGACAACCTTGACCATTATCTCAGTTTTGCTAGCCATTCTTGCAGTCATTACAGGATTTTTCGGAATGAATGTTCCTCTGCCATTTACAGAAGAGCCTAATGCCTGGATATATATTTTGATTGCTAGTTTAATTTTATGGGCAATCTTGGCTCAGTATCTAAAGAAAATTGCTAGAAACTAAAAAATAGAAAGAAAAGGAGCCAGAATGGCGATTGAAAATTATATGCCAGATTTTGCTGTGGAAGCAGTTTATGATCTGACAGTCCAAAGCCTGCAGGAGCAGGGGATCAAGGCTGTTTTGGTTGATTTGGATAATACCCTGATTGCTTGGAATAATCCAGATGGAACAGTAGAGATGAAGCAATGGTTACATGACCTTCGTGATGCTGGGATTCGTATCATTGTAGTATCCAATAACACACCCAAACGTGTCAAAAGAGCAGTTGAAAAATTTGACATTGACTATGTTTACTGGGCACTGAAGCCCTTTACTTTAGGAATTAACCGTGCCATGAAACATTTCCACTATGAAAAAGACCAAGTGGTTATGGTTGGCGACCAGCTCATGACGGATATTCGAGCAGCCCATCGAGCCGGCATTCGCTCGATTTTGGTCAAACCCTTGGTCCAGCATGACTCTATTAAGACTCAGATTAACCGAGCGCGTGAGCGTCGTGTTATGAGAAAAATCGCTGAAAAGTACGGACCGATTACATATAAAAAAGGAATCTAATTATGGAAGAAATTCTCTGTATTGGTTGTGGAGCAACTATTCAGACTACAGATAAGACTGGGCTTGGTTTCACCCCCCAGTCGGCACTCGAAAAAGGTTTGGAGACAGGTGAAGTCTATTGTCAACGCTGTTTCCGTCTGCGCCACTACAATGAAATCACAGATGTTCAGTTGACAGATGATGATTTCCTCAAACTCTTGCACGAGGTTGGAGATAGCGATGCCTTGGTGGTCAATGTGATTGATATCTTTGATTTCAATGGCTCTGTTATCCCAGGATTGCCACGCTTTGTGTCAGGTAATGATGTGCTCTTGGTTGGAAATAAAAAAGACATCCTTCCTAAGTCTGTTAAGCCTGGTAAGATTAGCCAGTGGCTCATGGAACGTGCCCACGAAGAGGGACTTCGTCCTGTCGATGTCGTCCTGACTTCAGCGCAAAATAAGCATGCCATTAAGGAAGTCATTGACAAGATCGAGCACTACCGCAAGGGACGTGATGTTTACGTAGTTGGTGTGACCAATGTTGGGAAATCAACTCTGATCAATGCCATCATCCAGGAAATCACGGGTGACCAGAATGTCATTACGACGTCACGCTTCCCAGGGACAACCTTGGACAAGATTGAGATTCCGCTTGACGACGGATCTTATATCTACGATACACCGGGGATTATCCACCGCCACCAGATGGCCCACTACTTGACGGCCAAAAACCTCAAGTATGTCAGTCCTAAAAAGGAAATCAAACCTAAAACCTACCAGCTCAATCCAGAGCAAACCCTATTCTTAGGTGGCTTGGGACGCTTTGACTTCATTGCAGGAGAAAAGCAAGGATTTACAGCTTTCTTTGACAATGAACTCAAACTTCATCGTACCAAGCTTGAAGGGGCTAGTGCTTTCTACGACAAGCACCTTGGAACCCTTCTAACACCACCAAATAGCAAGGAAAAAGAAGACTTTCCAAAACTAGTCCAACATGTATTTACCATTAAGGAGAAGACAGATCTAGTCATCTCAGGTCTAGGCTGGATCCGCGTAACAGGCACCGCCAAAGTCGCCGTCTGGGCCCCAGAAGGCGTCGCCGTCGTCACACGAAAAGCAATTATTTAAAATAAAATCACTGAGCGAACAAAGTGAGCTCATAAAAAGATAGTTATTGTTGTGGTGTGATTGCCAATCCATAGATTGGCAAGGGGCACAATTGAGACCTAGGCTCAATTGTGAGGTCAGGAAATCCATTTTTCAAAGATGAAATCATTGAAAAATTAGTTCCGACCGTCCCCCACCACCTAAAATAACTATCAAAAAGGAAGAAAGAATATGTCATTAACATCGAAACAACGTGCCTTCCTCAACAGCCAGGCACACACCCTCAAACCTATCATCCAAATCGGGAAAAATGGACTCAACGACCAAATCAAAACCAGCGTTCGTCAGGCACTTGATGCCCGTGAATTGATCAAGGTTACACTCTTGCAAAATACAGATGAAAACATCCACGAAGTAGCTGAAATCTTGGAAGAAGAAATTGGTGTGGATACAGTCCAAAAAATCGGTCGTATCTTGATTTTGTATAAGCAATCAAGCAAGAAAGAAAATCGTAAGATTTCTAAAAAAGTTAAAGAAATCTAAAAATATACTCCCAATACTGTTTTTACAGAAGACTAAAGGAGATTAGCCTATGGCAATCGAACTATTAACTCCCTTTACAAAAGTGGAGTTAGAGCCAGAAATCAAGGATAAAAAACGTAAGCAAGTTGGAATCTTAGGGGGAAATTTTAACCCTGTTCACAATGCCCACCTTATCGTGGCAGACCAAGTGCGCCAACAGTTGGGATTGGATCAAGTTCTGCTTATGCCTGAATACCAACCACCTCACGTAGACAAAAAGGAAACCATTTCTGAACACCACCGCCTCAAGATGCTTGAATTGGCTATCGATGGAATCGAAGGTTTAGCTATTGAGACAATCGAGCTAGAGCGTAAGGGGATTTCCTACACCTACGACACCATGAAGATTTTGACAGAGAAGAATCCAGATACCGATTATTACTTTATCATCGGTGCTGACATGGTAGACTATTTACCCAAATGGTATAGAATTGATGAACTGGTAGACCTAGTTCAGTTTGTAGGAGTTCAGCGACCACGATACAAGGCAGGGACTTCCTATCCCGTTATCTGGGTGGATGTGCCTCTCATGGATATTTCATCCAGTATGGTGCGTGATTTCATTGCTCAAGGACGCACCCCTAACTTTCTCCTACCTAAGCCTGTACTAGACTATATTGAGAAAGAAGGGCTTTACTGATGGCATACCAAGACTATATCAACTGTTCGCGTGAAGAATTGTTGGAAAGAATGGCAGAGCTCCTACCTGAAAAACGCCTAACCCATTGTCTGGGTGTGGAGCGTGCAGCAATGGAATTGGCTCAGCACTTTGGTGTGGATGTTGAGAAGGCAGGTCTAGCAGGGCTACTTCATGATTATGCTAAAAAGCTATCAGATCAAGAGTTTCTAGACTTGATTGATCGATATCAACTAGATTCAGACCTTAAAAACTGGGGCAATAATGTCTGGCATGGCATGGTAGGAATCTACAAGATTCAGGAAGATTTAGATTTGAAAGATCCTGAAATTTTGCGTGCAATAGAAATCCATACAGTTGGAGCTGGCCAGATGACGGACCTAGACAAGGTCATCTACGTCGCAGACTATATCGAGCACAATCGTGCCTTTCCAGGTGTGGACCAGGCACGTGAGATTGCTGAGCAATCGCTCAATAAGGCTGTGGCCTACGAAACAGCTCGTACTGTGGAGCATTTAGCTCACCAGGGATTTCCCATCTATCCCCAAACCCTTGAAACCTATAACGCCTATGTGCACTATTTGAAAGAGGATTAAATGAAGACGGCTTTTATCATTATTGATGTACAAAATATTTTAGTGAAAACGGGGTTTCAGACAAAAGGTCTATTGGAAAAAATTTCTTATTTACAAAACCAAGCTAGAAGTAAGAATATCGAAATTATCTATGTTCAACATATTGAGAACCCTGAAGCCCAAACATCAGAAGATTGGCAGTTATCTACGCTTTTAAATCGAAAACCTGATGAAAAGGTCTTTCAGAAGAAGTATAATAGTATTTTCAAAGAAACTGGCTTAAAAGAATACTTGGATAAACAGGGGATTGAAAAATTAGTTTTATGTGGTATGCAGACAGAATATTGTGTGGATACCTCTGTCAAGGTTGCTTTTGAATATGGCTATAAGCTTATTATTCCAGAAGAAACTTGCACAACGTTTGATGGGGATGACATTCCAGCAGAAACGATAAATGAATTTTATGAGGGCATTTGGGAGGGGCGCTTTGCAGATGTCCTAGATTACAAACATATTTTCTAGAAAGAGGAATAAATGAACGAAAAAGAATTACTAGAACTAGTCGTGAAAGCGGCTGATGAGAAACGTGCCGAGGACATTCTCGCACTTGATGTACAAGAATTGACCAGTGTGACAGATTACTTTGTCATCACTAGCTCTATGAATAGCCGTCAGTTGGATGCTATCGCTGACAATATCCGTGAAAAAGTAGCCCAAGCTGGCTTTAAAGGTAGCCATATTGAAGGCGATGCAGCTGGAGGCTGGGTCCTATTAGACCTCGGTGGTGTCGTAGTGCATATCTTCTCAGAAGAAATGCGTGTCCACTATAACCTCGAAAAACTATGGCATGAGGCAAATTCTGTAGATATTTCAGAAGCCTTAGCATAGAAGATGAACTCAGTTGTAATCAACTGGGTTTTATTTGCTTATGTTAGAAGAAAATTGTTAGAAAGGTAAGGGCTAGTGGTGTTTACCATGGGGCTCTTGGTATCATGATTATGGCAACTTATGAAACTTTTGCGGCGGTCTATGATGCGGTTATGGATGATAGTTTATACGACAAATGGACGGACTTTTCTCTGCGTCATTTACCTAAAACCAAGGACAGAAAGAAACTATTGGAGCTTGCTTGCGGGACAGGGATCCAGTCTGTGCGCTTTTCTCAAGCTGGTTTTGATGTGACTGGACTTGATTTGAGTGCGGATATGTTGAAGATTGCCGAAAAGAGAGCGGCTTCAGCCAAGCAAAAGATTGATTTCATTGAAGGTAATATGCTGGATTTGTCCAAGGCAGGTAAATACGACTTTGTGACCTGCTATTCCGATTCTATCTGCTATATGCAGGATGAAGTGGAAGTAGGGGATGTCTTTAAAGAAGTCTATAATGCCCTCAATGAAGATGGTGTCTTTATCTTTGATGTGCATTCGACCTACCAGACTGATGAGGTCTTTCCAGGTTATTCTTATCATGAAAATGCGGAAGATTTTGCCATGCTTTGGGATACCTATGAGGATGCAGCACCACATTCTATCGTGCATGAACTGACCTTCTTTGTCAAGGAGACAGACGGTTCCTTTAGTCGTCATGATGAAGTCCATGAAGAGCGTACTTATGAGGTCTTGACCTATGATATTTTGCTGGAGCAGGCTGGCTTTAAATCCTTTAAACTCTTTGCGGACTTTGAAGACAAGGAGCCAACAGAAACCAGTACCCGTTGGTTTTTCGTCGCACAGAAGTAGGAGATTACCATGACCATTACAGGTATTATCGCGGAGTTCAATCCCTTTCATAATGGACATAAATACCTGCTGGAACAGGCAGAGGGACTGAAAATCGTTGCCATGTCTGGGAATTTCATGCAGCGTGGAGAGCCTGCTATCGTGGATAAGTGGACACGGGCGCAGATGGCGCTGGAACATGGCGCGGATTTGGTCGTGGAATTGCCCTTTTTAGTCAGTGTCCAAGCGGCGGATTTTTTCGGCCAAGGTGCAGTGGCTATCTTGGCTCGTTTGGGAATTGATACCTTAGCCTTTGGGACAGAGGAAGTTCTGGATTATCAGAAAATTACTGCCCTATACTCAGAACGTGGTCAAGAGATGGAACTTTTCATGGAAAACTTACCTGATTCTCTTTCTTATCCCCAGAAAAACCAAGCTATGTGGAAGGAGTTTGCAGGTCTTGATTTTTCTGGTGATACGCCCAATCATGTCCTTGCTCTCGCCTATGCCAAGGCAGTCGCGGGGCGCAACATCAAACTTCATCCAATTCAACGTCAGGGAGCAGGTTATCATTCTGTGGACAAGGATGTGGACTTTGCCTCAGCGACAGCTCTTCGTCAACATCAAAATGATCAAAATTTCTTAGAACGTTTTATGCCTTCGGTTGAAATCTTTAAAAATGCTGGTAAGGTGAGCTGGGATAACTATTTTCCCTTGCTCTGCTATCAAATTTTGTCAAATCCTGACCTAACTAACATTTATCAGGTCAATCAAGAAATGGCGGTGCGCATCAAGGATGCTATAAAGATAGCTCAGTCTGTGGAAGAGTTGGTAGAGGCAGTTGCCACCAAACGATACACCAAGGCTCGTGTACGACGACTTTTGACCTATATCTTGGTCCAGGCTAGAGAAAGCGACTTACCAGAAGGCATACATGTCTTTGGCTTTACAGAAAAAGGCAGACAACATCTCAAATCTCTGAAAGACCAAGTCCAGCTAGTTAGTCGCATCGGTAAAGAACCCTGGGATGCTATGACTCAAAAGGCAGATCAAGTCTACCAACTAGGAAATCCCAATCTCTTAGAGCAGAATTTTGGTCGAGTGCCAATTAAAATCGAATCAAACTGAGTCTACTTTGAGGTAGGCTTTTTTGTTTTTTTCGAATAAATAGAAAGAAAGGAAAAAATCTTGTACAAGTTCCTGACAATTTTTTCTTTTCGTGTATAATAATGGAATAGAGGTAAAACGAGGTATGGTTATGGAAGCAGTTCTTTACTCAACATTCCGAAATCATTTAAAGGACTATATGAAGAAGGTAAACGATGAGTTTGAGCCTTTGACAGTAGTTAATAAAAATCCTGATGAAGACATTGTAGTTCTTTCAAAGAGTGAGTGGGATAGTATTCAAGAAACCTTGAGAATTGCTCAGAATAAGGAGCTTTCTGACAAGGTCTTGCGAGGAATGTCCCAAGTTCGTGCAGGACATACTCAGGTGCATGTGATAGAGGAGTGATGGATGCTACTCAAGTTTACAGAAGATGCCTGGGCGGATTATTGCTACTGGCAAAACCAAGATAAGAAAACATTGAAAAGAATCAATAAACTAATCAAGGATATTCAACGCGACCCTTTTACAGGAATTGGTAAACCAGAACCGCTCAAGTATGATTACCAAGGAGCTTGGTCACGTCGTATTGAAGCAGAAAATTGCTTGATTTACATGATGGATGCAGATAGCGTCGCTTTCTTATCCTTTAAAGATCATTATTAAGTCTACTGAAAGGTAGGCTTTTTAACTTATTTTTTTCTAAAAAAATCTTTAAAAATTTACTTAGGGAGAATAGCCTATTTTATTAGGGAAAATAAGGATTTTTAACCTTGAAATGACCAAAACAACTTCAAATTAAGGTTTGTTAAAAATGATTTTTTATGGTAGAATGTATAAGAATGCATATCATTCGGATAAACAAATAAATTGAGGTAAAAACATGGAAATTATGGCGATTGTTATCGTTGTTTTTGCCGTCATCATTGGTTTAGTCATTGGATATGTCAGCATCTCAGTCAAGATGAAATCATCACAAGAGGCTGCAGAGCTGATGCTTTTAAATGCTGAACAAGAAGCAACTAATTTACGAGGACAAGCTGAGCGCGAAGCGGATTTATTACTCAATGAAGCTAAGAGCGAAAGCAAGTCTCTTAAAAAAGAAGCACTATTGGAGGCCAAAGAAGAAGCCAGAAAATACCGTGAAGAAGTGGACGCTGAATTTAAATCAGAACGTCAAGAACTCAAGCAAATCGAAAGTCGTTTGACCGAACGTGCTAGCAGTCTTGATCGTAAAGATGACAATTTGACGAACAAAGAAAAAACACTTGAACAAAAAGAACAAAGTATTTCTGATAGAGCAAAAAACCTTGATGTACGTGAAGAGCAACTAGAAGAAATTGAGAAACAAAAGCAAGCTGAACTAGAGCGTATTGGAACTCTGACTCAGTCGGAAGCAAAAGACATTATCTTGGCCCAGACAGAGGAAAACTTGACTAAGGAAATTGCTAGTCGCATTCGTGAGGCTGAGCAAGAAGTTAAGGAACGTTCAGACAAATTGGCTAAGGACATCTTGTCCCAAGCTATGCAGAGAATTGCTGGTGAGTATGTAGCTGAGTCTACAAACTCTACAGTTCATCTGCCTGATGATACCATGAAAGGTCGTATCATTGGTCGTGAAGGGCGTAATATCCGTACTTTTGAAAGTTTGACAGGGGTTGATGTTATCATTGATGATACGCCAGAAGTGGTAACCTTGTCAGGTTTTGATCCTATCCGTCGCGAGATTGCCCGTATGACGATGGAAACCTTGCTTAAGGATGGACGTATCCACCCAGCTCGTATCGAAGAGTTGGTTGAGAAAAATCGTCAAGAGATTGATAACAAGATTCGTGAATATGGTGAAGCCGCAGCCTATGAAATTGGTGCACCGAACCTCCATCCAGACTTGATGAAGATTATGGGACGCTTGCAGTTCCGTACTTCTTATGGACAAAATGTCTTGCGTCATTCGATTGAGGTTGCTAAGTTGGCTGGTATCATGGCCAGCGAACTTGGTGAAAATGCTACCCTTGCTCGTCGTGCGGGATTCCTCCACGATATTGGTAAAGCCATTGACCGTGAAGTAGAAGGTAGTCACGTTGAGATTGGTACTGAATTGGCGCGCAAGTACAAGGAACACCCAGTTGTGGTGAATACTATTGCCAGTCACCACGGAGATGTAGAACCTGAAAGTGTGATCGCAGTCATTGTTGCTGCAGCGGATGCCTTAAGCGCAGCCCGTCCAGGAGCTCGTAGTGAGTCACTCGAAAGCTACATCAAACGTCTCCATGATTTAGAGGAAATTGCGAATAGCTTTGAAGGTGTTCAAAATAGCTTTGCCCTTCAAGCAGGTCGTGAAATCCGCATTATGGTAAATCCAGGTCAAATCAAGGATGACAAGGTTACAATCTTGGCTCATAAAGTTCGTGAGAAAATTGAAAGTAATCTCGATTACCCAGGAAATATCAAGGTAACCGTGATTCGTGAACTTCGTGCAGTTGATTATGCAAAATAAATAAGAAAGAGCAGTTGAAAAATTACTGCTTTTTTGTTACACTAGATAGAAAGATTGTAGCGAGCAGAAATGGCTTTAGATATATAATCTTACAGAAATTTTCAAGTCATTTCACAAACTATCCAAAGGAGATATAATGGCAGACCGAGGCTTACTAATCGTTTTTTCAGGTCCTTCAGGAGTTGGAAAAGGAACGGTTAGACGAGAAATTTTTGAGAGTTCTGAAAATCAATTTCAATATTCTGTATCTATGACAACGCGGGCACAACGTCCAGGTGAAGTAGATGGTGTTGATTATTTCTTCCGTACACGGGAAGAATTTGAAGAATTGATCCGTCAAGGGCAAATGTTAGAGTATGCAGAGTATGTGGGTAACTACTATGGAACTCCTCTGACTTATGTCAATGAAACGCTTGATAAGGGAATCGATGTCTTTCTTGAAATTGAAGTGCAGGGAGCTCTTCAGGTCAAGAAAAAAGTTCCAGATGCTGTCTTTATCTTTTTGACACCACCAGATTTGGAAGAATTGCAAGACCGTCTCGTAGGCCGAGGTACAGATAGCGCAGAAGTAATTGCTCAGCGTATCGAAAAAGCCAAGGAAGAAATTGCTTTGATGCGTGAGTATGACTACGCTATTGTAAATGACCATGTTCCTCTTGCCGCAGAACGTGTCAAACGTGTGATTGAAGCTGAACATTTCCGTGTGGACCGCGTGATTGGTCATTATCAGGATATGCTACCAAAGTCTCCGACTATTCGATAAACTATAGAAAACAGGTACAAACAAATGATGCTTAAACCCTCTATCGATACCTTGCTTGATAAGGTACCATCAAAATATTCACTCGTAATCTTGGAAGCAAAACGTGCTCACGAATTAGAAGCTGGAGCACCTCCAACTCAAGAATTTAAATCTGAGAAATCTACTCTTCGTGCCTTGGAAGAAATTGAATCAGGGAATGTAACCATCCATCCAGATCCAGAAGGAAAACGCGAAGCTGTTCGTCGTCGTATCGAAGAAGAAAGACGATTGAAAGAAGAAGAAGAAAAGAAAATCAAAGAGCAAATCGCGAAAGAAAAAGAAGAAGGTGAAAAAATTTAAGGTTGGGGGGACTCAATCTTATTTTTTCTATTGCAAGAATACTCAATCAATTAAAAGGATTTAAGAAGAGAAGGAGGTGAGGATATGACTATTGCAAAAATCATTGTAGATGTTCCCTTGATGCAGACAGACCAGCCCTATAGCTACAAGATTCCAGAAGAATTTGAGGAAATGTTGGAAGTCGGCATGCGGGTTCATGTACCCTTTGGGAAGGCCAATCGCTTGATTCAGGGAATTGTTCTTGGAATGGAGTCTCAATCTGATGCAGATGTGGCAGACGAGGACTTGAAAGAGATTGCTGAGGTGCTGGACTTTTCTCCTGTTTTAACGGAGGAACAACTCTGGCTAGCTGAAGAACTACGTAAGTCAGTTTTTTCATACAAGATTTCCATTCTAAAAGCTATGCTCCCTGGATTTTTGAACTCTAGCTATGATAAGATCCTCTATCCTCTGGAAGCCTTGAGTCAGGAGGAAAGAGACCGTTTGTTCGGTTCACAGGAGTCTCTAGCATTTTCATCACTTGACCTAGAAAAGCAGGCTGAGATGATGCGATTGACTCGAAAAGGGCTTTTAAAACTAGAGTATCAGGCTGTGGATCAGAAGAAAGTTAAGACTCAGTCTTGGGTTGAAGTTCATCTTGAACAGTTAGAAAAGCTAGAAATTTCAAATCGTGCCAAGAAGAAATTGGAACTGCGAGAATACTTATTAGTACATCCTGAAACAGTTCCTTTGGCTGATTTGTTAGAACATTACTCACGCGAACAAGTTAACTTCTTTGTGGAACATGGTGCTATCACCATGGTGCAAAAGGAAGTCCAACGTTCAGCGGCTTATTTTGAAGGCATTGAGGCTAGCCAATCCTTAGAGTTAAATCCAGAACAAAAAGAAGCCTGTGAGGCGGTTGTTGGAGCGATTGGAAAAAAACATCCTCCATTTCTTTTACAAGGAATCACTGGAAGTGGTAAAACGGAGGTTTACTTGCAGATTATCCAAGGGGCCTTGGATATGGAAAAAACAGCGATTGTTCTAGTTCCGGAAATCTCTCTAACACCTCAAATGACCGAGCGTTTTATTGGTCGTTTTGGTGATAAAGTTGCCATTCTCCACTCTGGCTTGTCCAATGGTGAAAAGTATGATGAATGGCGCAAGGTGGAGCGTGGAGAAGCTCAAGTAGTTGTTGGGGCTCGGTCTGCCATTTTTGCACCTTTGAAAAATTTAGGTGTTATCATTATCGATGAAGAGCATGAGGCCAGCTACAAGCAAGACAGCAATCCGCGTTATCATGCTAGAGATGTGGCTATTTTACGAGCTCAGTACAATCAAGCTGCCTTAGTTCTTGGTTCTGCAACACCGAGTCTAGAAAGTCGTGCGCGTGCTGGAAAAGGCGTCTATCAACACTTACGTCTGACCCAAAGGGCCAATCCTTTAGCAAGCATTCCTGAAGTTCAACTGATTGACTTCCGTGATTACATCGGGCAGAATGAAACATCAAACTTTACACCACCACTGATTAAGGCCATTCAAGATCGATTGGATAAAAAAGAGCAGGTCGTTCTCATGCTCAATCGCCGTGGTTATTCTAGCTTTGTTATGTGTCGGGAATGTGGGACTGTTGACACCTGTCCTAACTGCGATATTTCCTTGACGCTACACATGGATACTAAAACCATGAACTGCCATTATTGTGGATTTTCTAAGGAAATTCCTCATGTTTGTCCAAACTGTCAGAGTCGCAGTATTCGTTACTATGGAACAGGAACTCAGAAAGCCTACGATGAGCTAGCTGAACTCTTTCCAGAGGCACGTATTCTGCGCATGGATGTGGATACAACTCGCAAAAAAGGTAGTCACCAAGCACTTCTTGAGCAGTTTGGCAAGGGTGAAGCGGATATTCTTCTGGGAACCCAGATGATTGCCAAGGGCTTGGATTTTCCAAATGTGACCTTGGTTGGTGTTCTCAATGCGGATACAGCCTTGAATCTGCCTGATTTCCGTTCTTCTGAGAGAACTTTCCAACTCTTGACCCAGGTGGCAGGACGAGCAGGAAGGGCTGAAAAAGCTGGGCAGGTTTTGATCCAGTCTTACAATCCTCAGCACTATGCTATTCGCTTTGCCAAGAATCAGGACTATGAAGGATTTTATGCCTATGAAATGGGCATCAGACGTCAGTTGGGTTATCCACCTTATTATTTCACTATTGGAATCACCTTATCTCATAAAAAAGAAGAAGAGGTTCTTAGACGTGCTTATGAAGTCATGGAAATATTGCGGTCAGGTTTATCGGATGCTAGTATTATCCTTGGACCAACACCAAAACCTATCGCTCGCACTCATAACCTCTATCATTACCAAATTTTGATTAAATACCGTTTAGAAGATGAGCTGGGTCCAACCCTTAACCAGGTCTTGGCCTTGACACAAGAACGTGAAAATAGCGAACTTCGTCTCAGTATTGACCACGAACCGCAACAATTTTTATAAGAAGGAGAAGATATGACAAAACTAATATTTATGGGAACGCCTGAATTTTCAGCGACTGTTTTAAAGGGACTTTTGACAGATGACCGCTACGAGATTGTTGCAGTTGTAACTCAGCCAGACCGTGCGGTTGGACGTAAAAAAGTCATCCAAGAAACCCCAGTGAAACAAGCAGCCAAAGAGGCAGGACTTCCTATTTACCAACCTGAAAAATTATCGGGTAGTCCAGAAATGGAAGCCATCATGAATTTGGGAGCTGATGGGATTGTAACAGCCGCCTTTGGGCAATTTCTCCCAAGTAAACTCCTTGATAGCATGGATTTTGCGGTAAACGTTCATGCTTCGCTCCTTCCTAAACACCGTGGGGGTGCTCCGATCCATTATGCCTTGATTCAGGGTGATGAGGAGGCAGGAGTAACCATTATGGAGATGGTCAAAGAGATGGATGCAGGAGATATGATTTCTCGTCGTAGCATTCCAATTACAGATGAGGACAATGTAGGAACCTTGTTTGAGAAATTGGCTATAGTGGGTCGTGATTTACTTTTAGAGACCCTTCCTGCTTATATAGCTGGTGAAATTCAGCCTCAACCGCAAGATCCAAGCCAAGTAACTTTCTCGCCAAATATTAAGCCAGAGGAAGAAAAACTAGACTGGACTAAAAGCAATCGTCAACTCTTCAACCAAATCCGTGGGATGAATCCATGGCCAGTTGCCCACACCTTCCTCAAAGGAGAACGTTTCAAAATCTATGAAGCACTCCCTGTAGAAGGTCATGGAACTCCAGGTGAGATTCTCTCCATCGGTAAGAAAGAATTGATTGTCGCAACGGGAGAAGGAGCACTGTCTCTTAAACAAGTTCAACCAGCAGGAAAACCTAAGATGGACATTGCTTCCTTCCTCAACGGTGTGGGACGAACTTTAGCAGTAGGAGAACGATTTGGTGACTAAAGTAGAAACGGCTAGAAGTTTAGCCTTAGAGGTGCTAGAAGACGTCTTTGTCAATCAAGCATACTCCAATATCGCCTTAAATAAGCATCTCAAGGGCAGTCAACTTTCGGTAGCTGACAAAGGTTTGGTGACAGAGCTTGTGTATGGAACTGTAGCTCGAAAACTCACACTAGAGTGGTACATTTCCCACTTTATTGAGGATAGAGATAAGCTAGATAGTTGGCTCTACGTTCTGCTTCTTATGAGCGTTTATCAACTCCAGTATCTAGATAAACTTCCTGATCATGCAGTGGTCAATGAAGCGGTAGAAATTGCAAAACTTCGTAAAAAGGGTAGCGAAAAATTGGTCAATGCAGTCCTTCGCCGTATCTTGCGAGAAGGTTTGCCAGATATTGCCAGTATCAAGCGTAAGAACAAGCGTGATTCTATCGCCTACTCTTTACCAGTTTGGTTAGTTTCAAAGCTCAAAGAGGAGTACGGAGAAGAGCGAGCTCAAGCTATTTTTGAAAGTCTTTTGCAACGTAATAAAGCTAGTATCCGTGTGACCGATTTGAGCCGAAAAGAGGAAATTAAAGCACTGCTTGATGCAAGTGATTCTCTTTTATCTACTGCTGGTCTGGTCAAGGAGCAGGGGCATTTTGCTAGTCATGACTTGTTTGCTGAAGGTGCTATTACTATTCAGGACGAGTCTAGTCAACTGGTTGCGCCAACTCTTCATTTACAAGGAGAGGAGCAGGTTTTGGATGCCTGTGCAGCTCCAGGTGGGAAAACAGCCCATATTGCCTCTTACCTAACGACAGGTCAGGTAACAGCTCTGGATCTCTACGACCATAAACTCACTTTGATAAAAGAAAATGCGGAGCGCCTAGGTGTAGCGGACCGTGTTCAAACGCAAAAACTGGATGCACGAAAAGTGCATGAGTTTTTTGGCAAGGATCAATTTGATAAGATTCTTGTTGATGCCCCTTGTTCTGGTATTGGACTCTTACGTCGGAAACCAGATATCAAATACAACAAAGACACTGCTGATTTCTCGTCATTACAGGAAATTCAGTTGGAAATATTAGGTAGTGTTTGTCAAACGCTACGTAAAGGTGGTATAATAACTTATAGTACCTGCACTATTGTCTCGGAAGAGAACTTTCAAGTTGTTCAAGCGTTTTTAGAAAGTCATCCAGAGTTCGAGCAGGTTAAACTAGAACACGAATGCAAGGATATCCTAAAAGATGGTTGCATCCTCATTACTCCAGAATTGTATGGAAGTGATGGATTCTTTATCAGCCAATTTCGCAAGATATCCAATTAGGGAGGAACTGACACAATGGAGATTTCATTATTAACAGATGTGGGTCAGAAACGTACAAATAATCAAGACTATGTCAATCTTTTTGTCAACCGAGCAGGTTGTACAATGATTCTCTTGGCTGACGGAATGGGAGGTCATCGCGCAGGAAATATTGCTAGCGAAATGGCTGTGACTGACTTGGGTGTGTCATGGGTAGATACCCAGATTGACACGGTCAATGAAGTTCGCGAATGGTTTGCTCACCATCTAGAAGTTGAAAATCAAAAGATTTATCAACTAGGACGAGATGAAGCCTACAAGGGAATGGGGACAACCCTCGAAGCTCTTGCAGTTATCGGAAATCAGGCAATTTATGCCCATATCGGAGATTCTAGAATCGGTCTCATTCGAGGGGAAGAGTACCGTCAACTGACAAGTGATCATTCTTTGGTTAACGAATTGCTTAAGGCGGGTCAATTGACACCAGAAGAGGCAGAAGCACATCCACAAAAGAATATCATCACCCAATCTATCGGACAAAAAGACGAAATTCAACCTGATTTTGGAATTGTCAGCTTGGAACCAGGTGACTATCTGGTCATGAATAGTGACGGTCTAACCAATATGATCTCAGGCAGTGAGATCTATGATATTGTGACAAGCGATATTTCGCTTGATGATAAGGCAGCCACTTTGGTACGCTTTGCCAACAATGCCGGAGGGCTTGATAATATTACAGTTGCCCTTGTTTCGATTAAGGAGGAGGCGGCAGAATGATCCAAATCGGCAAGATTTTTGCCGGGCGGTATCGGATTATCAAACAAATTGGCCGTGGAGGTATGGCAGATGTCTACCTGGCCAAGGATTTGATTTTAGATGGGGAAGAGGTAGCTGTAAAGGTCTTGAGGACTAACTACCAGACTGACCCGATTGCTGTTGCTCGTTTTCAGCGTGAAGCGCGTGCAATGGCTGACTTAGATCATCCCCATATCGTTCGGATAACGGATATCGGCGAAGAGGACGGTCAACAGTACCTAGCTATGGAATATGTAGCTGGTCTTGATCTTAAGCGCTATATCAAAGAACACTATCCCCTCTCAAATGAAGAAGCTGTCCGTATCATGGGACAGATTCTCTTAGCGATGCGCTTGGCGCACACTAAAGGTATTGTCCATCGTGACTTAAAGCCTCAAAATATTCTTTTAACTCCTGATGGAACGGCTAAGGTGACGGATTTTGGGATTGCCGTAGCCTTTGCAGAGACCAGTTTGACTCAGACCAACTCTATGCTGGGTTCTGTTCACTACTTGTCACCTGAGCAGGCTCGTGGCTCTAAGGCAACTGTCCAGAGTGACATCTATGCCATGGGGATTATTTTCTATGAGATGCTGACAGGGCATATCCCTTATGATGGAGATAGTGCAGTAACTATAGCCCTCCAGCATTTCCAAAAACCTCTCCCTTCGGTTATAGCTGAAAATCCATCTGTTCCCCAAGCTTTGGAGAATGTGGTCATCAAAGCAACTGCTAAAAAGCTTACGGATCGATACCAGTCGGTTTCAGAGATGTATGTTGATTTGTCTAGCAGTCTATCTTATAACCGCAGAAATGAACCAAAACTTGTTTTTGATGATGCTACTAAGGCGGACACAAAGACATTGCCAAAAGTTTCTCAGACAACCTTGACCTCTATTCCTAAGGTTCAACCACAGACAGAAAGCCATCAGGCAACTAAAGCTAGCCCAGAAGTAAGTGCTAAAAAATCTGTGGAAAAACCAGTGAAAAAACGTCGTTTTAAAGCACGTTATCTAGTTCTACTAGCAAGTTTCGTACTGGTTGCCGCTTCTCTGGTGTGGATTTTATCCAGAACACCAGCTACTGTTGAGATTCCAAAAGTTGCAGGTCAAACTGTCGCTGAAGCTAAGGAAAACTTGAAAAAAGCGAATTTTGAAATTGGTGAGGAAAAAACGGAAGCTAGTGATACCGTAGAGGAAGGTCGGGTCATCCGAACAGATCCAGATGCTGGCTCAGCTCGCAAAGAAGGAACTAAGGTTAATCTCATTATTTCTTCAGGTCAACAATCCTTCAAGATTGGTAATTACATCGGTCGGAAATCGACTGATGTCATTGCTGAGCTGAAAGGGAAAAAAGTTCCTGAAAATCTGATTAAGATTGAAGAAGAAGAGTCCAGTGAATCAGAACCAGGTGTGGTTTTAAAACAGAGCTTAGCAGAAGGTACGACTTATGATCTTACCAAGGCAACTTCTATCGTTTTGACTGTTGCTAAAAAGGTGACAACCGTGACCATGCCAAGTTATATTGGCTCAAGTCTTGAATTTACAAAGAATAACTTAATTCAAATTGTTGGTGTCAAGGAAGCTAATATCGAAGTCGTAGAGGTTTCGACAGCACCTGAGGGCACTGCTGAAGGAACTGTTGTGGATCAAAGTCCAAAACTAGGTGAGAAAATTGATCTAAGTACGACACGTATAAAGATTTCTATTTATAAACCAAAAACCCCACCATCATCTTCTTCGGTTCCGTCTTCGAGCCAGCGTAACACTAACAGAGTAGATAGTACAGTGCCATCACAAAGTCAATCGACTCCATCTTCGTCAACACATAATCAAACAGACGAACATAACACAGATAATTAATCAATCTTTGTCACAGTTTTTGTGACAAAGATTTTTTTTCCTTCAAATTTATGATAAAATAAAAAGGAGTTTTAGAAGGAGGAAAACATGGACGAAGTCAAACAACTGAATGCAGTGATCGATGTCATTATGCTAGCAGGAACGATTCTACTTCGAAATGGATCTGAGATTTATCGTGTTGAAGATACCATGATTCGGATTGCTCATTCACAGGGCATTATGGATTGTAATGTTTTAGCCATGCCTGCCGCCATTTTTTTCTCCATTGAAAATACAAATATCTCTCGTATGAAGCGAGTGACCTCCTCTGCTTATAATATTGAGAAGGTGTGTGATGTCAACCAGATTTCACGGCAGCTTGTATCAGGACAGCTTGATTTGGAAACAGCCTTTATTCAACTAAAGGAATTGAATGCCAAGGCGTCTCCCTATACCAATGTTCAACTAACTGCTGCAGCGACCCTCAGTGCTCCTTTCTTTTCAATCATGTTTGGTGGGAATGTCTACGATGCCATCGGAGCAGGAGTGGCGACCTTGTTTGCCTTTACTTGCTCTCTCTATGTAGAAAAGTTTATTCGTATCCCTTTTATGACTGCTTTCGCAGGAGCACTTGTCTTTGGCTTGATTGCTCAATTTTGGGCGCGCTATTCTGGTTTGCCGTCGACAGCTGATCTGGTGATTGCGGGTGCGGTTATGCCTTTTGTACCTGGAATTGCCCTTACCAATGCTGTTCGAGATATTATGACCAACCATATCAACTCTGGTATGAGCAAGATGTTTGAATCCTTGCTGATTACCCTTGCCTTAGGGGCTGGAACATCAGTCGCCCTCTTACTCATGAACTAATATGACACTAACAACATTTTTATTGCAAGCTCTGGCAAGTTTGCTTGCCATTATTACCTTTTTAATCGTTTTAAATGTCCAGCGTTCCATGCTTATCCCTGGTGGAGTTTTAGGAATGTCTATCTGGCTACTCTATCTGATACTCAAGGAACCAACCAATGTTATTTTGGCAACCTTTATTGCTGCGGTGATTGGTTCTTGTGTCAGCCAAATTATGAGTATCCTCTATAAGACACCAGCAGTTGTTTTTGCTCTGGCAATATTGGCGCCACTAGTGCCAGGTTATCTGTCCTATCGAACCACTTCCTTCTTCGTTACAGGTGACTACGGCCATGCCATTTCTAGTGCCATGTTAGTCATGATGTTGGCCCTTGTTATCTCCATTGGAATGGCCAGTGGGACGGTTTTGTTGAAATTGTATCATTATCTCAAAAAGAATCGAGCTAGCTAAGACTCGATTTTTTGTAGCTCTAAAGTTCTGTTTGTTGGATCATTCTAAAAATGAAATAAGGTTTTTAAAATGAACTTGATTTGGTGAATCAAGTCTTTTTTCGCTCATTTGACCTCAATTGTGATAAAATAGAGGTGAACGATTTTTTACAATGAATGATAAAAATAGAGGTAAATATGACAATCGGTATTGATAAGATTGGTTTTGCGACCAGTCAATACGTTTTGAAATTACAAGATTTAGCAGAAATCCGAGGAATTGATCCTGAAAAATTGAGTAAAGGACTCCTTTTAAAAGAATTGAGTATTGCTCCTTTGACAGAGGATATTGTTACCTTGGCTGCCAGTGCAGGTAATTCTATCCTGACTGAAGAAGAGAAGCAAGAGATTGACATGGTTATCGTAGCGACAGAGTCTGGGATTGACCAGAGTAAAGCTGCAGCTGTCTTTGTACACGGTTTGCTTGGGATTCAACCGTTTGCTCGTAGTTTTGAAATCAAGGAAGCTTGCTATGGTGCAACTGCGGCCCTTCACTATGCTAAGTTACACGTAGAAAATTCTCCAAAATCAAAAGTTTTGGTACTAGCCAGTGATATTGCAAGGTATGGTGTTGAAACTCCTGGAGAACCAACTCAAGGTGCAGGCTGTGTTGCTATGTTGATTAGCCAAGATCCACGTGTTATGATTTTCAACGATGATAACGTTGCGCAAACTCGTGATATTATGGATTTTTGGCGTCCAAATTACTCGACAACACCATTTGTAAATGGAGTCTATTCAACGCAACAATATCTTGATAGTTTAAAAACGACTTGGGAAGAGTACCAAAAGCGTTTTGAGTGGACTCTTGATGATTTTGAGGCTATCTGTTTCCACTTGCCTTATCCCAAGTTAGCTCTCAAAGGTTTGAAAAAAATCCTCGATAAATCTCTACCTCAAGAGAAGAAGGATTTGCTTCAAAAGCACTTTGATGAATCCATTATTTATAGTCAAAAAGTTGGAAATATCTATACAGGTTCACTCTTCTTAGGTCTCTTGTCTCTTCTTGAAAATTCTGACAGCCTAAAAGCTGGGGATAAGATTGCCCTCTACAGCTATGGTAGTGGGGCTGTATCTGAGTTCTTTAGTGTGGAATTGGTTGAAGATTTTGAAAAGCAATTGCGGAAAAATCGCTTAGACTTGCTAGATCAACGTCAAGCTTTGAGTGTTGCTGACTATGAACGAATCTTCTTTGAAGAAGCCAACTTAGATGAGTCTGGTTCTGCAACTTTGTCAGGCTATGAAGGACAAGACTATGCTCTGGTTGAGATTGTAGACCACCAACGTCGCTACAGCAAGGTTGAAAAATAATGAAAAAAAATTGGAATGGATTTGCTAAAAAATCAATTCAAGAGCGCCTAGAGTTCGTTAAGTCTCAGGCGCTTCCTACTATTGAAGCCCAAGAAAGTCTTGAGCAGAATGAAAATCTCAGTCTAGCAGTAGCGGACCAATTGAGTGAAAATGTGGTAGGAACCTTCTCACTTCCATACTCAATCGTTCCAGAAGTTCTGGTAAATGGTCAAGAATACACAGTTCCCTATGTGACCGAAGAACCATCTGTAGTTGCTGCAGCCAGTTTTGCTAGCAAGATTATCAAGCGTGCCGGAGGTTTTACTGCTCAGGTTCACCAACGCCAAATGATCGGTCAAGTGGCTCTTTATCAGGTTCCAGATAGGGACTTAGCTTGCCAGGCTATTTTGAGTCAAAAGGCGGAATTGCTGGAACAAGCAAACCAAGCCTATCCTTCTATTGTCAAACGTGGTGGTGGAGCTAGAGAGCTAACAGTTGAAAAAATTTCTGGTGAGGCTGACTTTTTAGTGGTTTATCTCCATGTCGATACTCAGGAAGCCATGGGAGCTAATATGCTCAATACCATGCTTGAAGCTTTAAAACCTGGTCTAGAGGCTCTCAGTCAAGGGCAAAGTTTAATGGGGATCCTATCCAACTACGCAACTGATTCGTTAGTAACAGCAACTTGTCGGATTGCTTTTCGTTATTTGAGCCGACAGAAGGATGAGGCGCGTGAGTTGGCAGAAAAAATGGTTTTAGCCAGCCAGTTTGCCCAAGCAGACCCTTACAGAGCTGCTACTCACAATAAGGGAATCTTTAACGGAATTGATGCTCTCTTGATTGCGACAGGAAATGATTGGCGTGCCATCGAAGCAGGAGCGCATGCCTATGCAAGTCATGATGGCGCCTATCGAGGACTCAGTCGTTGGACTATAGATTTGGGAAACGAAGAGCTTATTGGAGAGATGACCATGCCGATGCCAGTTGCCACTAAGGGCGGTTCGATTGGTCTCAATCCTCGAGTTGTACTCAGTCATGAGTTGCTAGGTCAACCATCTGCCAAAGAATTGGCTCAAATTATCGTTTCGATTGGTATCGCTCAAAACTTTGCAGCACTTAAAGCTCTTGTCAGTACAGGGATTCAGCATGGACACATGAAGCTTCAAGCGAAATCTTTAGCGCTTTTAGCAGGTGCGACTGAGGCAGAAGTACCCAAGTTAGTAGAAAACTTGATTGCTGAAAAAACCTTTAATCTAGAAAAAGCGCAAACGCTATTGAAACATTTAAGATCATAAGAAAAATTTAGACTGGTTTGATTTTTAGCGCTTTTTACTGTTTTTTCAAATAAAAGAAACTCAAATACAGAATCGTATTTGAGTTTCTTAATTCAATGACATTATTTGCCAGTTTTTCTGTTTTTGTTCAAAAAAACAAGACGTATGTATTGACAACGCTTTCATTTTTTTGTTATAACATAGTTGTAAATTATTAAGATTCTTAATCAAAAAATATAGAGAGGAGGATTTTTGATTATGAATAAAAAAATAAAAATGGTGAGTGTTGCATTACTTAGTACAGTAATATTGAATATAGCACTTACAGAAGGTGTTTCAGTTGTTCATGCTAATGAGGTGGTTTCAGCGACAAAACTTGGAAATACTTTTAAAGATTTATCGGAAGAATCTATTTTATTAATTTTAAAAGCAGTAGATGAAATGCCACAAGGAATGTTGGAAAGAGGGAATCAGGAAGAAATTGATAAATATATGCTTAGTAAAGGTATAGATTTAAAATTTGATAATGAAGTACAGTTCAGAGACTTTTGGGGATGTGTCGGTGCAGTTGCTTGGGCAGTAGGATCTGCTGCTGTTGGTATTGGTATGCTTGTTAAAATTAAACAATTTATAGCAGCAGTAGGAGGTATCAAGGCAGCCGCTTCTGCTTTAATATCCATTGCTGAATCTGGAGCTAATTACGACAATATTACAAAATTCGGATATGCTGTAGTTGACATGGGATCTACTATTTTGGGAATTAAGGCAATTAGTGATAACTGTTTTGAATAAGAAATACAATATAGTTTTATTTTTATTATTTATAGTCTATTTGTTTGGGTACTTCTCAATTTCAAAAAATTTAATTCCTATAATGTGTGTGATCCAAATATTTTTGTTAGAAAATATATTTAAATCTCAAAATAAGCTTATCCAAATAGGTAAAATTATAGTTATTATTGCTTCTATAATATTATTTATTGATAGTATACTAAATTAAGAGTCTGAGAACTATTTTGTCTCAGACTCTTTTTGTTTAAATACTTTTTCCTGGTAGGAGGGAAACTGGTAAGAAATAACCGGTTGTGGCAACTTCTTTTCCTTCGATTTTTTGAAGTAGTAAATCAACTGTCAGGCGAGCAATTTCTTCCAAGGGTTGTTTAATGGTAGTAAGGTGAGGATAGAAATTCTCGATAAAATAAGTTCCATCGTAACCAATAACCTTGAGTTGTTCTGGAACAGAGATACCAAGTTCCTGAGCAATCTTCATAACCAAGATGGCTGTTAAATCGTCTGATGCGAAAATAGCATCTGGTTTTTGTTTGGTTAGGATAGTTTTGATTTCCATTTCTTTTCGAAGGGGTGAAAAGTCACTGGAAACATTGATAATGGGAGCCTTGGGTAAGATTGAAGCAAAACCAGCATGGCGAAGTCCAGTTGGTGAATTGGAGTTATCATTACCTGTAATCATAATGACAGACTTAGCTCCAGTTTTCGCTAAAGTTTGAGCTGCAAGGACTCCACCAGCATAGTTATCAGAGGAAACGACAGGTATGTCTGGTGATAGGTTGCGGTCAAATGAAATGATTGGAGCCGTCACGCGATTGTAATCCTCAATCCCAAGGTTGTGACTTCCCGAAATGATGCCGTCCACCTGGTTGGCTTCTAACATTTCGATGTATTCGCGTTCTTTTTCCGAATCGTGTTCACTATTACAGATGATGGTCTTGTAACCTTTTTTGAAGAGTTCGTGTTCCAATTTGTCAATCAATTCAGCATAGAAAACATGGCTGATTTTAGGGAAGATCAAACCGATTAACTTGGCTGATTTTCCTTGAAGACTTCGAGCTAGGTTGTTGGGTTTATAGCCCAGCTCACGCATAGCATCATTAACCTTTTGAATAGTTTTTTCTGACAGGTAGCCCTTTTTATTGATAACACGTGAGACAGTAGTTGGGCTGACGCCTGCTAGTTCTGCGACATCAGTTAGTTTTGCGACCATATTCTAATTCGTAGTATGTTCCAGTTGGGTTTCCAGATTTAATGAGGATTCCATTTTGATCTTCATGTGGGAATACACGACCAGAAAATACTTTTTCTCCTTTATTGATGAAAATTTCAAAGACTGAATTATCGATGAAGATATTTACAGTAGTAGCTTGGTTGTCGATTGAACATGAGCGAGTAGTTCCAAATTCTTGAGCATATTGCTCACCTGCTTGACTGCGGTCAACAGTAACTTGACCCTTGACAAGGTCGAAATTGATAGAGAGTCCCTTCCCTTCTTTATCAGCAAGAAGGATGATTTCACTTTGGCTATTAGCTGCTAAGTTAAGTTCGAGTTCATAGGTATTTTTAGTTTCAGAACGATTTGAAAATTCCTCTTGTGAAGCACGGAGTTCTTTGATAGCAGTTACAGGATACTGATAGAGTTTGCCATCTTTAATGGTAAGTTCCTTGACCAATGAGAAAGTTCCTTGGTGATCAAAACGGTCAGATGGATAAGACACATCTGGTAGACCAAGCCAACTAACAGCAAGTGCACGTCCATCAGGCGCATTGAAGGCTTGAGTAGCGTATGCTTCAAACCCATAATCGAGGTTGTGTAGTTCAGATACATCTACCATACGTGCATTTTCAGGATCGAAGGAAGCACCAATTTTATACATATTTGGATAGATATTGTCATAGTCAAGAACTTTTTTATCCAAACCTTGTGGACAGTAGAGAAGGACAGGTTGTTCTCCGACAAAGACAAGATTCGGGCACTCCATCATATAGGCAGTACGGTCGTTGTTGAAGTCCAACTCACCAACTTCTTGCCAGTTTGTATAATCATTATCGACAGCTTTGTAGAGACGGACAAAACCTTTTTTCTCCAAGTCTTGACCACCAACGATTGCGTAGTATTGTCCTTTAAAGTTAAAAATCTGTGGATCGCGGAAGTGGTCAGTTACATCAGCGGGTTGATCAATCAAGATCTTATCAATCTTTTTAATATTTCCATCCTTATCCATCAAGGCACCAATCTGATAAGGGTGGCGAACCCAATTTTCATCACGGACATTTCCTGTATAGAATAGGAACAATTGATCACCAAACTGCATAGCAGATCCTGAGTAAGCACCGTGGCTATCCAGTGGAGTATCAGGCAAGATTTTAACACCTGTTTCAGTAAAGTGCACCAAATCGTCACTCTCAAGTTGAACCCAAGATTTCAAGCCGTGGGCTGCTCCAAAGGGGAAGTTTTGGTAAAAGACAATCCACTTACCATCAAAATAAGAAAAACCGTTTGGGTCGTTGAGGAGTCCTTCCTTTGGTTCGATGTGATAGCTGACATGCCATGGGGATTGAGCCATCTTTTCTTGGATTTCTTTTTTTTCTTCTTGTGTCCAATCTTCATAACGTCTGTAACGACGTTCAGTAGTCCATTCCATTTCTATTTCCTCCATAAATTCTACTATCTTAATAGTAAACGTTTCCTTATAAAAAAGCAAGTCTTTTACACTAAATTAAAGAAAAAAATGTCAAACGATTGACAGAGTTTGGGAACGTAATTTTATGGAAAATGATGAAAATATGAAAGTTTTTGAAAAACTTTAAAGTAAAAACCTTGATTTTAGAGGGTGTTATGGGTGTGTTGATGAAAAAAATAGCAAAAACAATCAAAAAATAAAAAATAGCAAAATTTTTTCTGCAAAACGCTTGACATATTTTTTAAACGTGATAGAATAATATTCGTGGGGCGAGTAAAATCGCTTTCAAACAAGAACAAATTTTTTTATAAGGAGATTTTTGCAAATGACCAATACAGAAATTGCAAAAAAAGTCATCGAAGCCTTGGGCGGACGTGAGAATGTTAACAGTGTAGCTCACTGTGCTACTCGCCTTCGTGTTATGGTGAAAGATGAAGCGAAGATTAACAAAGATGCTATTGAGAACTTGGAAAAAGTTCAAGGTGCTTTCTTTAACTCAGGTCAATACCAAATCATCTTTGGTACAGGTACAGTTAACAAGATGTACGATGAAGTCGTAGCTCTTGGTTTGCCAACGACATCTAAGGATGAGATGAAGGCAGAAGCTGCTAAACAAGGAAATTGGTTCCAACGTGCCATCCGTACTTTTGGTGACGTCTTTGTTCCAATCATTCCAGTTATCGTAGCAACTGGTCTCTTCATGGGTGTTCGTGGGCTCTTGAATGCTCTTGGAATGACACTTCCAGAAGATGTGACAACTTACACTCAAATCTTGACTGACACAGCCTTTATCATCTTGCCAGGTTTGGTTGTTTGGTCAACCTTCCGTGTATTCGGTGGTAACCCAGCCGTTGGTATCGTTCTTGGTATGATGCTCGTATCTGGTTCACTTCCAAATGCCTGGGCTGTTGCTTCTGGCGGTGAAGTAACTGCTATGAATTTCTTTGGATTTATCCCAGTTGTTGGTTTGCAAGGTTCAGTTCTTCCAGCCTTCATCATCGGGGTTGTCGGAGCTAAATTTGAAAAAGCTGTTCGTAAAGTGGTTCCAGATGTACTTGATCTCTTGGTAACACCATTCGTAACACTTCTCGTAATGTCAATTCTTGGTTTGTTTATCATCGGACCAGTCTTCCACGTTGTTGAAAACTACATTCTTCTTGGAACAAAAGCTATCCTTAACTTGCCATTTGGTCTTGGTGGTTTCTTGATTGGTGGAGTTCACCAAGTTATCGTCGTATCAGGTGTTCACCACATCTTCAACTTGCTTGAAGTTCAATTGCTTGCTGCTGACCATGTCAACCCATTCAACGCTATTATCACAGCTGCCATGACTGCTCAAGGTGCTGCAACTGTAGCCGTTGGTGTGAAAACTAAAAATCCTAAACTTAAAACACTTGCTTTCCCAGCTGCTCTTTCTGCCTTCCTAGGTATTACTGAGCCTGCTATCTTCGGGGTTAACTTGCGTTTCCGTAAACCATTCTTCCTTTCATTGATCGCTGGTGCAATCGGTGGTGGATTGGCATCTATCCTTGGTCTTGCTGGTACTGGTAATGGTATCACAATCATCCCAGGTACAATGCTTTACATTGGTAACGGACAACTTCCACAATACCTTCTTATGGTAGCTGTATCATTCGCTCTTGGTTTTGCTCTTACTTACATGTTTGGTTATGAAGATGAAGCAGAAGTGGCTTCAGAAGCTACAACTGAACGTTTGGCTGACGAAGCAGTAACTGGTACTGTTGTTGCACCTAGCGAAGGTGTCATCCAAACACCAATCGTTGGTGACGTAGTTGCCCTTTCAGATGTTAATGACCCAGTCTTCTCAAGTGGAGCTATGGGACAAGGTATCGCTGTAAAACCTAGTCAAGATGTTGTTTACGCCCCAGCTGATGCTGAAGTGACAATCGTCTTCCCAACAGGACATGCTTATGGTTTGAAAACTGCAAACGGAGCTGAAATCTTGATCCACGTTGGTATCGATACTGTTTCAATGAACGGTGAAGGATTTGACCAAAAAGTTGCTCAAGGTGACAAGGTTAAAGCTGGAGATGTTCTTGGAACATTTGACTCAGCTAAGATTGCTGCTGCAGGCCTTGATAATACAACAATGGTTATCGTGACAAACACTGCAGACTTTGCTTCAGTAAATCCAGTTGCTTCTGGATCAGTTGCTAAAGGTGATGCAATCATCGAAGTTAAAGCTTAATAAATCAAAAAAACGAACAAATGTCATGTTTGTTCGTTTTTGATTGAATCGTAAAATTTACAGAGGAAAAACTAAAATATAGAGCAACTTTCCTTCTGGAATTATGCTATAATAGAGAAAATAAAAACTAGAGGTTTATCATGACAAAATTATATGGAAGCTTGGAAGCGGGCGGTACAAAATTTGTCTGTGCTGTCGGTGATGAAAACTTTAACATTGTAGAAAAAACACAATTTCCAACAACAACTCCTATCGAGACAATCGATAAAACTATTGAGTTCTTTTCAAAATTCGACAACCTTGCTGGTCTTGCAGTTGGTTCATTTGGTCCCATTGATATTGACAAAAACTCAAAAACTTATGGCTTTATCACAACAACTCCAAAACCTCACTGGGCAAATGTAGACTTGCTTGGTGCCCTTCGTCGCGCCCTTAACGTGCCAATGTACTTCACAACAGACGTAAACAGCTCGGCTTACGGTGAAGTGGTTGCCCGTAACAATGCTGGTGGTCGTATCGAAAACTTGGTTTACTACACAATCGGTACAGGTATCGGTGCAGGTGTTATCCAACGTGGTGAGTTTATCGGTGGTGTGGGTCACCCTGAAATGGGTCACTATTATGTGGCTAAACACCCAATGGATATTGAAAAAGAATTCAACGGTGTTTGTCCTTTCCACAAAGGATGTTTGGAAGGTTTTGCGGCTGGTCCAAGCTTAGAAGCTCGTACAGGAATTCGTGGTGAAAACATCGAACTCAACAGTTCTGTTTGGGATGTTCAAGCCTACTATATCGCTCAAGCAGCTGTAAATGCAACTGTAACCTTCCGTCCAGATGTCATCGTCTTTGGTGGTGGTGTTATGGCCCAACAACACATGCTTGACCGTGTACGTGAAAAATTCACATCCTTGCTCAATGGTTACCTACCAGTTCCGGATGTGCGTGACTATATCGTAACACCAGCTGTTGCAGGTAATGGTTCAGCTACACTTGGAAACTTCGTTCTTGCTAAGAGCGTAGCAAAATAAGTATAAAAAATGAGGTCGAGATTTGTCCCGGCCTCTTTCTTTAGTCTTTTTCAATTTTCGTTTCCTGATGGAATATATTTTGCCAAGTTTCATGTCTGCGCCAGATACTTGTATGAATAGTATCACCTATCTGATAGCGGATGAGTTTTGTCTTCTGACTAATGGACGTTAAGTGAAGCTCCTTGATAGCAGTGGTTAATTCTTTTTCCTCCTTATAGGCTTCCTTGTCTAGTTCTAGTCCGTCTTGGCGAATATAAATGAAATCTTCAGCCAGTAATTCTTCCAATTGATTTCCTTGGTCAATTAGTTGCTCTCTCATGAGCAATTTTTTATAGACATTATCAAGAATTTCATCCTCAGGAATCGGTGCTGGTTCGATATGAATATCGGTATCAAAGACGCCAAAGCGTTCTGATAACATGGATTCAACCTGATCTGCAATTTCGTGACTTTCGAAAACGGAGAGGTCTGGATTCATCTCGAGAGTAATGTCTAGATAAATATTACTTCCATAAGTACGACCCCGTTGTGATTTGACCTTGCTAATCTTAGGAATTTCCATGATAGCCTTTTGGTAATCTTCCAACAAATGTTCATCAAAACCATCTGAAAGACTGAAGGATGACTCAATAAAGATATCATAAGCAGTCTTGAGGATAAAGAAGGTGATAACGATGGCAACCAATTTATCCACGAGAGGGAAGTTAAAACTGCTGGCTAGGATGGCGATGGTGGTTCCAAGTGAGGTGACGGCATCTGATAGATTGTCCTTGGCAGCTGCTTTCAGTGCCTTAGACTTGGATTGCTTGCTGAGGTGAGTGTTGTAGAGATAGACTCCAAACATAATCACTGCAGAAATCACTCCCAAAATCGCTCCAAGTGGGTCAATCACAGTTTCTTCGCGACTGATAATCTTTTGAATGGTATCTCGCAAGACATCAAAACCAACATAGAACATGATGATAGAGGTGATAAGACTTGCCAAGTCCTCGATTTTCCAGTGACCGAAACGATGGTCTCTATCTGCTGGCTGTCGGGCCAATCGAATCCCTATGAGGAGGGCAACATTTCCGATGATATCAGAAACGTTGTTGAAACCATCCGCCACCAAACTGGACGAGTGAAGGAGGTGGCCCGCTGCTAACTTAGCTGCTGACAAGAAAAGGTAGGTCAAGATGCTAATAATAGCACCTCGCTCAGCTAATTTCAAGTTTGAAACTGATTGATTCATCTGACTCTCTTCCTAGAATTTTTGTATTCTATCATTATACTGGTTTTGTAAGGAAAATTCAAATGGAGGTGACTCACTCCACTCCAGTACTTGAAAACTTTTGAAAATCTGTTATAATAGAACTACTCAAGGGAGTAGCTGGCGGTTAACCGCGATAGTGTCGTCATTACGAATTATTTCCGGCACTATATTAAACAGCGAGACTTGTTTTTTTAAAAAACAGGTCTCTTTTTTTGTAAAAAGAGACCAAAAAGGAGGAGACTGTTTTGTCAAAAGAACAAAATAAAGATTTGTTTTACACACAATCTTCTGAGGAAGTCCTAAAGAATTTGGACTCATCTGTTGAAGGTTTGTCAACTGCCCAGGCTCAAGAACGCTTAGCGACTTATGGTCGAAATGAGTTAGAAGAGGGCGAAAAACGTAGCCTACTAGCTAAATTCCTTGATCAATTTAAGGATTTGATGATCATCATCTTGCTAGCGGCAGCGGCACTTTCTGTCATTACAGAAGGAATGGACGGTTTAACAGATGCCATTATCATCTTGGCCGTAGTTGTCCTGAATGCAGCCTTTGGTGTTTACCAAGAAGGTCAAGCAGAAGCAGCGATTGAGGCTCTGAAAAATATGTCTAGCCCAATGGCCCGTGTTCGTCGTGATGGTCATGTCATTGAGATCGACTCAAAAGAATTGGTGCCTGGGGACATCGTCTTGCTAGAATCTGGAGATGTAGTTCCTGCTGATATGCGTTTGCTTGAAGCGGCGTCTCTTAAAATCGAAGAAGCAGCTCTTACAGGGGAGTCTGTCCCAGTTGAAAAAGATGTGACAGGACTTGTTGAAGCGGATGCTGGTATCGGGGACCGTGTTAACATGGGTTATCAAAACTCAAACGTAACTTACGGTCGTGGTCTTGGTGTCGTGACTAACACTGGTATGTATACTGAAGTTGGTAAGATTGCGGATATGTTGGCCAATGCCGATGAGACAGAAACACCATTGAAGCAAAGCTTGGAACAATTATCTAAAGCCTTGACTTACTTAATCGTTGTGATTGCGATTATCACTTTCTTAGTTGGTGTATTCGTTCGTGGTGAACATCCGTTAGAAGGCTTGATGGTTGCGGTTGCTCTTGCGGTTGCTGCGATTCCAGAAGGACTCCCTGCCATTGTAACCATCGTTCTATCTTTGGGAACAACAACCCTTGCTAAACGTAATTCAATTGTTCGTAAATTACCAGCGGTTGAAACACTTGGTTCAACAGAAATCATCGCATCTGATAAAACAGGTACCTTGACTATGAACCAAATGACTGTTGAAAAAGTCTATACTAACGGTCAATTGCAAAGCTCAGCAGCTGAGATTGCTGCTAGCAACAATACCCTCCGTATCATGAACTTTGCCAATGATACAAAGGTGGACCTATCTGGTAAATTGATTGGTGACCCAACGGAGACAGCTCTTGTACAGTTTGGTTTAGACCACAACTTTGACGTCCGTGAAATCTTGAAGGATGAGCCACGTGTGGCAGAATTGCCATTTGACTCAGACCGTAAGCTTATGTCTACCATCCATAAAGAAGCAGATGGTTCATACTTTATCGCTGTCAAGGGTGCCCCTGACCAATTGCTCAAACGTGTGACACGTATTGAAGTCAATGGTGAAGTTCGTCCAATCACAGAAGAAGACAAACAAGCTATCCTTGCTACCAACAAAGACTTGGCTAAACAAGCCCTTCGTGTCTTGATGATGGCTTATAAGACAAGCAAGGAAATTCCAACCTTGGAATCTGAAATTGTTGAGTCTGACCTTATCTTCTCTGGTTTAGTCGGCATGATTGACCCTGAGCGTCCAGAAGCAGCAGAAGCTGTCCGTGTCGCTAAGGAAGCAGGTATCCGTCCAATCATGATCACGGGTGACCACCAAGATACAGCAGAAGCCATTGCCAAACGTCTTGGAATCATCGATCCAAATGATACAGAAGACCATGTTTTCACGGGTGCTGAGTTGAATGAACTCACTGATGAAGAATTCCAAAAAGTCTTCAAGCAATACTCTGTTTATGCTCGTGTGTCTCCTGAACACAAAGTTCGTATCGTGAAAGCATGGCAAAAAGAAGGCAAGGTTGTTGCTATGACTGGTGATGGGGTTAACGATGCACCATCACTTAAGACAGCTGATATCGGTATCGGTATGGGGATTACAGGTACAGAGGTTTCTAAGGGAGCTTCTGATATGGTCCTTGCAGATGACAACTTCGCAACCATTATCGTAGCGGTTGAAGAAGGACGTAAGGTCTTCTCAAATATCCAAAAATCTATCCAATACCTCTTGTCTGCCAATATGGCTGAAGTCTTCACCATCTTCTTTGCAACCCTCTTTGGTTGGGATGTGTTGCAACCGGTACATCTTCTTTGGATTAACTTGGTAACAGATACTCTTCCAGCCATCGCTCTTGGTGTGGAACCAGCTGAGCCAGGCGTGATGACCCACAAACCTCGTGGACGTAAGTCTAACTTCTTTGATGGTGGTGTCTTCGGAGCTATCATGTATCAAGGTATCTTCCAAACCATGCTGGTTCTTGGTGTTTATGGTTGGGCAATTCTCTTCCCAGAGCATCAAGTTCAAAGTGAAATCCACGCAGATGCCCTTACAATGGCCTTTGCAACTCTTGGTTTGATCCAATTGCTCCATGCCTTTAACGTCAAGTCTGTTTACCAATCAATCTTTACGGTTGGACTCTTCAAGAATAAGACCTTTAACTGGTCAATCCCAGTTGCCTTCATCCTCTTGATGGCTACGATTGTGGTTCCAGGATTTAACAGCCTCTTCCACGTTTCACATTTGAGCTTGACTCAATGGATAGTGGTTGCTGTAGGAGCACTTATGATTGTGGTCCTTGTTGAGATTGTTAAGGCAATCCAACGAGCACTCGGAAAAGATAAAAACGCTATTTAAGCACTATGAAAAGTCATCTTCGGATGGCTTTTTTGCTTTTATATAAGATAAACTGACAAAGATTTTGTGATATAATCAAGTAGACTGATATGGTATGGAGGAAAGAATCTTGGAAAAGAAAATTGTAAAAGATATGATGTTTTTGTCTCAGGTATCCCAGCCTGCTAGTCAGGAAGATTTACCCCTGGCAAAGGATTTGCAGGACACCCTGCTAGCTAATCGTGAAAGCTGTGTAGGACTAGCAGCCAATATGATTGGGGTGCAAAAGCGCGTGATTATTTTTAATATTGGCATGATTCCTATGGTTATGTTTAATCCGGTTCTCAAGTCTTTTGAAGGGCCTTACGAGACCGAGGAAGGTTGTTTGTCTTTGACAGGCGTGAGACCAACAACCAGGTATGAAAAAATTACCGTATCCTATAGAGATGTTCATTGGAAAGAACAGACCATTACCCTGACGGGTTTTCCAGCTCAGATCTGTCAACATGAATTGGATCATTTGGAAGGGATTATCATATAGACTTGTTTTCCAAGAGAAGTGTCAATCCTTTGAAGGTTAAGTTGGTAAGGTTAACTATCTCAAAACCTTCAAGTTTAAGGAAACAACCTCGTTTTTCTTGTAATCTTGTTTAAAATTTGTGATAATGGATGAAAGAATAATAAATGGAGGACAGTCAAATGGGATTTTATCTGATGATTGGTTCGATGTTGCTTGGTCTTTTAGCTTTGAAGATAGGATTTTCTCATCTAAAGGAGAAAAAGTTTAATCTGTCATCTATCTTGACAAGCTGCCTTGGGAAAGCACTAGTTCTCTTTGCAATCTGGTTAGGATTGCCAAAATAAGCAAAGAAGCCTCGGTATTAACCGAGGTTTTTAGGCTCAAATCCTTGGTAGTCCTAAAAAAATATGCTACACTAAAACTATGAAAATTCTAATCCCAACCGCAAAAGAAATGAACACTGAAATCCCTAGTTTAGATGCAAATCCCTTGAGTCCTGAGAGTCAGGCTGTTCTGGATGAATTAGTTAGATATTCTGCCCAAGAACTAGAGAGTTTTTACAAAATCTCTGCCGATAAAGCGCAAGAGGAGTATGGCCATATCCAAGCCTTGAAAAATGGAACGGCTAGAAACTATCCAGCCTTGTACCTCTTTGATGGACTTATGTATCGCAACATCAAAAGGGACAATCTAAGCAAGGCTGAACAAGCCTATCTGGAGAAACACCTCATGATAACGTCAGCTCTTTACGGTGTGATTCCAGCCTATGCACCGATTGCACCTCACAGACTGGACTTTTTGATGAAGCTTAAAATCGCTGGGAAAAGCCTGAAAAGTCACTGGCAGTCAGCTTATGAAGAGTCGGTGAAGGGTGAAGAACTAATCTTTTCACTCTTGTCTTCGGAATTTGAAACTGTTTTCCCTAAAGAGGTTCGCGAGCAAATGGTGACTTTCAAGTTTATGGAAGACAGAGATGGAAAACTTAAAGTCCACTCAACCATTTCAAAGAAAGCTAGGGGTGCTTTCTTAACAGCCTTGATGGAAAATCAGGTGACTTCGGTAGAAGAAATCAAAAAGCTCAGCTTTGCAGGTTTCCACTATCGAGAAGACCTGTCTACTGGCAAGGAATTGGCTTTTGTGAAATAGATTGAAAATAGAGTCTGTCCTAGGTTGTATCAGGGCAGGCTTTTTTATGCTAAATTTCAAGTTCAAGTTAGCCAGCAAGAAGCAATTCTCTAGGGGACTTGTAGTTCAAGCATTTTTTAGGATAGTTATTAATCCACTTTTCGATGAATGCGACTTCTTTGGGAGTCGTTTTCTTAGTTCCTTTAGGTAACCATCTACGAATGAGCCTGTTGTGATTCTCATTAGTTCCCCTTTCCCAAGAGGCATAGGGGTGTGCATAATAGATATGTTCCTTAGAAAACACATCGGATAAGCGATTGAATTCCGTTCCATTATCTGCCGTGATGGAAAGAATTTGATGCTGTTTTAAGATGAGTTTTAGAGCCTGATTGACCGACTCAGCGCTTTTATTTGGAATTAATCGGATGATTTGATGCCTAGTCTTTCGATCAGTTAAGACCAGTAAACAATAGTTTTTCGCTCTTGTAAGCAGAACCGTATCAATCTCATAATGCCCATTTTCCAATCGCAGATTAATAGCTTCAGGCCTCTGTTCGATAGATTGACCAGCGGGTTTAAAATTGGTGCTAGCTTGTTTCTTAACAGATTTTCCTTTTCTAGGATAAAGCAGATTCTGTTTGGTTAACCCCAATTTTCCATGATGAATCCAGTAGTAGATGGTAGAAATGCCCACGTTAACCTCCTTAGCCTTGACCATCATTTCAGGAGAAAACTTTTGCTTATGATAGTGGAGAATCTTTTCCTTTAGTTCCTTGGTTAAGCTTAATTTCTTGACCGATCGCTTGCGATTGCTTTCATAAGATCGTTGAGCATAGTCGGCAGAATAAACCTTTTTGAAGCGCCCTTTTTCAAGACATTGTAGGACTGTCCCACGCTTGATTTCAGTGTGGATAGTTTGAGGAGATTTTCCAAGTAGAGAGGCAATTTCTCTATTTGATTTTCCTTCTTTTTTCCATCGTTCGATTAAGCGACGGCTATCGATTGTCAAATGTTTACCTTTTGTAGTATAATTGTCTTGCATCTCTGTGCCTTTCTTGTGTTTGTGGTGAACAACAAGTATAACACAGAGGTGTTTTCTTATGCCTATAATTAGCTTTCATTTGACAATAGGGGCCCTTGAAGCTGTTTCGTCAGCTAAACCAAGGCTAGTCTTAGCCTTGGCTCGCCAGCCTAACAGCATCAAGCCTCTTATCAAATGAAATCGAGGACTAGCTATAAGCTAGTTGAAGTATCTAATTTTTAGGAAGGCTGGGTGGCTAACTTCATTATAGAACTTTTAGCAGGCTTTTTTATGATTTGACGCTTCTATTTTTAGTTCAGAATGGTAGGAATTTTCTCACAATTTTGGTATAATAGGACTATTAGAAAATTTCGAGGAGACAAACATGTCAGTTAAGATTGCTTTACTTGGATTTGGTACAGTAGCCAGTGGTGTGCCATTCTTGCTAAAGGAAAATAGAGAAAAAATCGTTCAAGCGGCTCAGTCAGAAATTGAAGTAGCTAAAGTTTTGGTCAAAGACGATCAAGAAAAAGCACGCTTGCTTGAAGCAGGAAATGATTTTAATTTTGTAACAAATATCGATGAAATCTTGTCAGACAAAGACATTACGATCGTTGTTGAGTTGATGGGACGTATCGAACCTGCTAAAACATTTATCACTCGTGCTTTAGAAGCAGGGAAGCACGTTGTGACAGCCAACAAGGACCTTTTGGCTGTTCATGGTGCAGAATTGCTTGAGATTGCCAAAGCTCATAATGTTGCTCTTTACTATGAAGCAGCTGTTGCGGGAGGAATTCCAATCCTTCGTACCTTGGTTAACTCACTAGCATCAGACAAAATCACACGTGTTCTTGGTGTTGTCAATGGCACATCAAACTTCATGATGACCAAAATGGTAGAAGAAGGCTGGTCTTACGCTGACGCCCTTGCTGAAGCTCAACGACTTGGCTTTGCTGAAAGTGATCCTACAAATGACGTTGATGGGATTGATGCAGCCTACAAGATGGTCATCCTTAGCCAGTTTGCATTTGGAATGAATGTCAAATTTGAAGATGTGGCCCATCAAGGAATCCGCAATATCACTCCAGAGGATGTGGCAGTTGCCCAAGATCTTGGGTATGTGGTTAAGTTGGTAGGTTCTATCGAAGAAACAGCTTCTGGAATCGCTGCTGAGGTTACTCCAACCTTCCTTCCTAAGGCTCACCCACTTGCAAGTGTCAATGGTGTTATGAATGCAGTCTTTGTAGAGTCTATAGGGATTGGTGAATCGATGTACTATGGACCAGGTGCTGGACAAAAACCAACTGCAACGAGTGTCGTAGCTGATATCGTTCGTATCGTTCGTCGTTTGAATGACGGTACCATTGGAAAAGCCTTCAACGAATACCATCGTGACCTTGTTTTGGCTCAGCCAGAAGATGTCAAAGCCAACTACTATTTCTCAATCTTGGCTCCAGACTCAAAAGGTCAAGTCTTGAAATTGGCTGAACTCTTTAATGCAGAAGATATTTCTTTCAAGCAAATCCTACAAGATGGCAAGCAAGAAGGC
Source organism: Streptococcus sp. 27098_8_69 (assembly GCF_041432445.1). Classification (NCBI taxonomy): domain Bacteria; kingdom Bacillati; phylum Bacillota; class Bacilli; order Lactobacillales; family Streptococcaceae; genus Streptococcus; species Streptococcus sp. 27098_8_69. The sequence goes on from NZ_JAPVZO010000015.1 coordinate 44,647, forward strand.
AAGGCTCGTGTTGTTATCATCAGCCATAAGATCAACAAGGCGCAACTTGAAAATATTACAGACGCTTTGAAGGCGGTAGCTGAGTTTGAACTTCTCAATACCTTCAAGGTTTTAGGAGACTAAGATGAAGATTATTGTACCTGCTACAAGTGCCAATGTGGGTCCAGGTTTTGACTCGGTTGGTGTAGCTGTAACGAAGTATCTAGAAATTCAGGTTTGTGAGGAACGCGAAGAATGGATGATTGAGCACCAACTAGGCAAATGGATTCCGCGTGATGAACGTAATCTTTTGCTGAAAATTGCTCTACAAATTGTTCCAGACCTACAACCACGACGTTTGAAAATGATTAGTGATATTCCTCTTGCACGTGGACTTGGTTCATCGAGCTCTGTCATCGTTGCAGGGATTGAACTGGCAAATCAATTAGGAAATCTTAAATTAAGCGATCATGACAAATTGCAATTGGCGACTAAGATTGAAGGGCATCCTGATAATGTTGCCCCAGCCATCTACGGAAATCTGGTCATTGCAAGCTCAGTCGAAGGTCAGATTTCAGCTGTTGTGGCGTCTTTCCCAGAGTGTGCTTTCCTAGCTTATATTCCAAACTATGAATTGCGAACTCGCGATAGTCGTGGTGTCTTGCCTAAGAAATTATCATACAAGGAAGCTGTTGCAGCAAGTTCAATAGCCAATGTGGCTATCGCAGCTCTATTGACAGGAGATATGGTCAAAGCTGGTCAAGCTATCGAGAGTGACCTTTTCCACGAGCGTTATCGTCAAGATTTGGTTCGAGAATTTGCGACAATTAAAAAAGTTGCCAAGAGAAACGGTGCTTATGCGACCTACTTGTCTGGCGCTGGGCCTACTGTCATGGTTCTAGCTGATCCTGATAAGATGCCGAAGATTAAGGCAGAGCTTGAAAAACAACCGTTCAAAGGCAAGCTTCATGATTTGCAAGTAGACACACAAGGCGTGCGCGTCGAAGAAAAATAAATATTGCGATAGGATGGGGAAACTCTCTATTAGAGGGCTTCCTATCCTTTTTTTGAAAATGAAAGATGGGATATGAAATGTTTCCCACTTTTGCTGACCGATAGATGGTCAAGGAGGATTTGAAATGGCAGAAATATATCTAGCAGGCGGTTGTTTTTGGGGTTTGGAAGAATATTTTTCCAGAATTTCTGGAGTGTTGCAAACCAGTGTTGGTTATGCTAATGGTCAAGTAGAAACTACTAATTATCAATTAATCAAAGAAACAGATCATGCAGAGACTGTGCAAGTTATCTATGATGAAAAGGTGGTGTCCCTCCGTGAGATTCTACTCTATCATTTCCGAGTCATTGATCCACTGTCTGTCAATCAACAAGGAAATGACCGTGGTCGTCAGTACCGCACAGGGATTTATTACCTAGATGAAGAGGATTTGCCGACTATCTATGCTCTTGTCCAAGAGCAGGAGCGCATGCTCGGTCGCAAGATAGCGGTAGAAGTGGAGAAACTCCGTCACTATATCCTGGCTGAGGACTATCACCAAGACTACCTCAAGAAAAATCCTGGTGGCTATTGCCACATTGATGTGAGGGATGCTGAGAAACCACTGATAGATGCCGCCAACTATGAAAAACCTAGTCAGGCAGTTTTACGAGAGAATTTGTCAGAAGAGTCTTATAGAGTTACTCAAGAAGCTGCGACGGAAGCTCCCTTTAGAAATGCCTACGACCAAACTTTTGAGGAAGGAATTTATGTTGATATCACGACTGGTGAGCCTCTTTTCTTTGCTAAGGATAAGTTTGCCTCAGGCTGTGGTTGGCCAAGCTTTAGCCGACCAATTTCCAAGGAACTCATTCATTACTACAAAGACTTGAGTCATGGAATGGAGCGAATCGAAGTTCGGTCACGTTCGGGTAATGCCCACTTGGGTCATGTCTTTACAGACGGGCCTCAGGAACTAGGTGGTTTACGCTATTGTATTAATTCTGCCTCTCTACGATTCATTGCTAAGGATGAAATGGAAGAGGCTGGTTATGGCTACCTACTTCCATATTTGAACAAATAAAAAGATGGTGGTTTTTCCACCTTCTTCATTTTGAAAATAGAAGGGACTTATGAAACACTTACTTTCTTACTTTAAACCCTACATTAAGGAGTCTTTACTAGCGCCCCTGTTTAAGTTGCTAGAAGCTGTTTTTGAACTCTTGGTCCCCATGGTGATAGCTGGGATTGTTGACCAATCCATCCCTCAAAAAGATCAGGGTCATCTGTGGATGCAAATGGGCCTCCTCTTTGTGTTTGCAGTTATTGGTGTTTTGGTTGCTTTAGTAGCCCAGTTTTACTCAGCCAAGGCAGCAGTCGGATTTACCAAGGAGTTGACCAATGACCTCTATCGTCATATTCTCTCCTTGCCAAAGGATAGTCGAGACCGTTTGACGACTTCGAGTTTGGTGACGCGTTTGACTTCAGATACCTACCAGATTCAAACGGGAATCAATCAATTCTTGCGCTTATTTTTAAGGGCTCCTATTATTGTTTTCGGTGCCATTTTCATGGCATATCGTCTCTCGCCTGAATTGACCTTTTGGTTTTTGGTCATGGTTGCCATTTTGACCTTTGTCATTGTCGTTTTATCACGTTTGGTCAATCCTCTCTACAGTAGTTTGAGAAAGAAAACAGACCAGCTGGTTCAGGAGACACGCCAACAGATACAAGGCATGCGTGTGATTCATGCTTTTGGCCAAGAAAAACGAGAAATTGAACATTTTCAAGTACTAAACCAAGTCTATATGGCTATCCAAATGAAAACAGGCTACTGGTCTAGTCTCTTGACACCCTTGACCTATTTGATCGTCAACGGAACTCTGCTGGTGATTATCTGGAATGGCTATATTTCTATCCAAGGAGGCTGGCTCAGTCAGGGTGCCTTGATTGCCCTAATCAACTATCTCTTACAGATCTTGGTAGAGTTAATTAAACTAGCCATGCTGATTAATTCACTCAACCAGTCTTATATATCAGCTAAGCGCATTGAGGAAGTCTTCGCTGAAAAACCTGAAGATATTCATTCTGAGATTCATGTAGGAAAAGTATCTGGACATCGAGTTTTACAAGTTAGTCACTTGACCTTTACCTACCCAGATGCAGCTCAACCTTCGCTAAGGGATATTTCTTTTGATATGCAGCAAGGAGAAATTCTTGGGATCATTGGGGGAACTGGTTCTGGTAAGTCAACCTTGGTACAGGTTTTACTTGGTTTGTACAAACCAGATAATGGTACAGTGGCACTCTATCAGGCTAGACATAGTCCTCGGGATCTGGCCCAATGGCGGTCTTGGATAGCCTATGTCCCTCAAAAGGTTGAACTCTTTAAAGGGACTATTCGTTCTAATTTGACTCTGGGTATGGAAGAGCCTGTCTCGGACCAAGAACTCTGGAAGGCTTTGGAAATTGCTCAGGCCAAGGACTTTGTCAGTGAAAAGGAAGGTCAGTTGGACGCAGAAGTCCAAGCAGGCGGTCGTAATTTTTCAGGTGGACAAAAGCAACGCTTGTCTATTGCCCGAGCAGTCTTGCATCGAGCACCATTTCTCATCCTGGATGATGCGACTTCAGCCCTTGATACCATCACCGAGTCCAATCTTCTAAAGGCCATTCAGGAGAACTTGCCAAATACGAGCTTACTCTTGATTTCCCAACGGACTTCAACCTTGAAGATTGCAGAGCAGATTCTTCTTTTAGAGAAAGGTCAGCAATTAGCACTCGGAAATCATGAGGAATTGATGAAATCTAGTCAAGTCTATCGTGAAATCAATGCATCCCAACATGGAAAGGAGGACTAGAATGAAAGGCAAACATGCAAGTCAAACCCTTAAACGATTAGCAAAAGATTTAGCAAGTCATCCCGTCCTTCTTTTCCTGGCTTTCTTAGGAACCATTGCTCAAGTGGCCCTATCAATCTATCTTCCAATCTTGATTGGACAGGTAATTGACCAAGTCCTAGTGACGGGATCATCTCAGGTGTTTTGGCAGATTTTCCTCCAGATGATATTGGTGGTCATAGGAAATACACTGGTACAATGGGCCAATCCTCTCCTCTATAACCGTCTTATTTTCTCCTATACCAGAGATTTACGTGAAAAAATCATTCAAAAACTCCATCGTCTCCCGATTGCCCTTGTAGACAGACAGGGGAGCGGAGAAATGGTCAGCCGTGTAACGACAGATATTGAACAGTTGGCAGCAGGATTGAATATGATTTTCAACCAATTTTTCATCGGAGTTCTGATGATTTTGGTCAGTATCCTTGCTATGCTTCAAATTCATCTTTTGATGACTTTATTAGTTCTGCTCTTAACACCTCTGTCTATGGTCATTTCACGCTTTATTGCCAAGAGATCCTACCATCTCTTTCAAAAAAAGACGGAGACTAGAGGGATTCAAACCCAGTTGATTGAGGAGTCGCTTACCCAGCAGACTATCATCCAATCCTTCAATGCCCAGGAAGAATTTATCCAAAAACTCCATGAGGCAAACGATACTTATGCAGGATATTCTCAGTCGGCTATCTTTTATTCTTCGACAGTCAATCCTTCAACCCGTTTTGTAAATGCCCTTATTTATGCCCTTCTTGCTGGAGTTGGTGCTTTCCGTATCATGATGGGCTCTACTTTGACAGTTGGACGTTTAGTGACCTTTTTGAACTATGTGCAGCAGTACACTAAGCCTTTTAATGATATTTCATCGGTCTTAGCTGAGTTGCAAAGTGCCTTGGCTTGTGCAGAACGTGTTTATACTGTTTTAGAAAGCCCTGAGATTAGAGAAACAGGTCTTGAAGTCTTGAACAGCGACCAAGTCAAAGGAGCTATTTCCTTTAAGCATGTTTCTTTTGGCTATACTCCAGAAAAAATCTTGATTAAGGACTTGTCTATTGATATTCCAGCTGGTAGTAAGGTTGCTATCGTAGGACCAACGGGTGCTGGGAAGTCTACCATCATTAATCTCCTCATGCGTTTTTACCCGATTAACTCTGGAGATATTTTGCTAGATGGTCATTCCATTTATGACTATACTCGAGCTTCTCTTCGACAGCAGTTTGGAATGGTGCTTCAAGAAACTTGGCTCAAGCAAGGAAGCATTCATGACAATATTGCCTTTGGCAATCCTGATGCTAGCCGAGAGCAGGTTATTGCAGCAGCTAAGGCAGCCAACGCAGATTTCTTTATCCAACAGTTGCCACAGGGATATGATACCAAGCTTGAAAATGCAGGGGAATCCTTGTCTGTTGGTCAGGCTCAGCTTTTAACTATTGCCCGTGTCTTTCTAGCCATTCCTAAGATTCTTATCTTAGATGAGGCGACTTCATCCATCGATACCCGGACAGAGGTTTTGGTTCAGGATGCCTTTGCCAAACTCATGAAGGGGCGGACAAGTTTCATCATCGCCCACCGTTTGTCAACCATTCAGGATGCTGATTTGATTCTTGTCTTGGTGGATGGAGATATTGTCGAGTATGGCAATCATCAGGAACTCATGGCTAGAAAAGGCAAATACTATCAAATGCAAGAAGCAGCTGCTTTTAGTCCAGAATAGACTTTTAATCGTTTATAAAGCAAATAAGCAAATACAGAATAAAAGTTGCCTTCGGGTGACTTTTTTGTTACAATAGCTAGAAAAATTATCTAGTATGAAAGCTAATACTCAATGAAAATTAAAGAGCAAACTAGGAAGCTAGCCGCAGGTTGCTCAAAGCACGGCTTTGAGGTTGCAGATAAAGCTGACGTGGTTTGAATTTGATTTTCGAAGAGTATAATTTAGAAAAGGAGCCTATTGATGAAAGTCTTTCAGCATGTAAATATCGTGACTTGTGACCAAGATTTCCATGTTTACGTGGATGGTATCTTAGCTCTTGAAAATTCTCAAATCGTCTATGTCGGTCAGGAAAATCAAGAAATTTTCAAGCAAGCAGATCAAATCATAGACTATCAGGGTGCTTGGATTATGCCTGGTTTGGTTAACTGCCATACCCACTCTGCCATGACAGGCTTGAGGGGGATTCGTGATGATAGCAATCTACACGAATGGCTGGAGGACTATATCTGGCCAGCAGAAGCAGAATTCACACCAGAGATGACTACAAAAGCCGTCAAAGAGGCGCTGACAGAGATGCTCCAGTCAGGAACGACAACATTCAATGATATGTACAATCCGAATGGAGTAGAGATAGAGAAGATTTATGAAGCAGTCAAGGCATCCAAGATGCGTTGCTATTTTTCTCCAACTCTCTTTTCTTCAGACATGGAGACCACAGATGAGACTATAGCAAAAACTCGTGCTGTCATCGGGACAATCAAAGGCTATCAGGATCCCAATTTCAAGGTTATGGTGGCTCCTCATTCGCCCTACAGTTGTAGTCGAGAATTGTTAGAGGCTAGTTTGAACCTAGCAAAAAAAGAAGATATTCCACTTCATATTCATGTGGCAGAAACAAAAGAAGAGTCAGGGATTATCCTGAAACGTTATGGCAAACGTCCAATAGCCTTTCTAGATGAACTTGGGTATTTAGATCATCAGGCTGTATTTGCTCACGGTGTGGAGTTAAATGAAGCAGAAATTACCCGCTTGGCAGATTCGCAAGTCGCTATCGCCCACAATCCTATCAGCAACCTCAAACTAGCTTCAGGGATTGCACCGATTATCCAACTTCAAAAGGCTGGAGTGCCAGTTGGTATCGCGACGGACTCGGTTGCTTCTAATAACAACCTTGATATGTTTGAGGAAGGACGCACTGCAGCCCTTTTACAGAAAATGAAGAGTGGAGATGCTAGCCAATTTCCAATTGAAACTGCCCTAAAGGCACTGACGATTGAAGGAGCTAAGGTATTGGGAATGGAAGATGAGATTGGTAGTCTAGAAGTTGGCAAGCAAGCCGATTTTCTCGTCATCCAGCCCAAAGGAAAAATCCATCTCCAACCTCAAGAAAACATGCTTTCTCATTTAGTTTATGCTGTCAAATCGAGTGATGTTGATGACGTCTACATTGCAGGTGAGCAAGTCGTGAGAGCTGGGAAGGTACTAACAGTAGATTTGTAAGTGATACTCTTTCTAATTTTTTAAAGCCAGGTCGGTGTTGTCTTGACCTCATTAGCTCTAACAAGTTTATTGAGTGAGTATTTATTGTGTAGGCCGTATAGAAAAAAGAAGACTTTGCGAGTCTTCTTTTTGTTGCATAATATTTAATTTGAACATTTTTGAGAGGGATACAGACCTTTATCCTCTTTTAATCCTTGCACGAACTAGGTCAAGTATATCAGATAGTTTTTTGTCCATGATGATACAGGGGGGTGATAGAGTGATAAGTATTCTA
>NZ_JAPVZO010000016.1:0-48922 GCF_041432445.1 Streptococcus sp. 27098_8_69
TTAGCGGGTGTAGTTTAGTGGTAAAACTACAGCCTTCCAAGCTGTTGTCGCGAGTTCGATTCTCGTCACCCGCTTTGAACATTTAGTTCATTTACCAAGTTTTTTTAACTTGGGCGCGTAGCTCAGGTGGTTAGAGCGCACGCCTGATAAGCGTGAGGTCGGTGGTTCGAGTCCACTCGTGCCCATTGAAATATGGTCCGTTGGTCAAGGGGTTAAGACACCGCCTTTTCACGGCGGTAACACGGGTTCGAATCCCGTACGGACTATTTATTGGAGGATTACCCAAGTCCGGCTGAAGGGAACGGTCTTGAAAACCGTCAGGCGTGTAAAAGCGTGCGTGGGTTCGAATCCCACATCCTCCTTTATTATTAACGCGGGATGGAGCAGCTCGGTAGCTCGTCGGGCTCATAACCCGAAGGTCGTAGGTTCAAATCCTGCTCCCGCAATAAGGCTCGGTAGCTCAGTTGGTAGAGCAATGGATTGAAGCTCCATGTGTCGGCGGTTCGATTCCGTCTCGCGCCATTTAAATATTTTGGAAGGGTAGCGAAGAGGCTAAACGCGGCGGACTGTAAATCCGCTCCTTCGGGTTCGGGGGTTCGAATCCCTCCCCTTCCATAACCTTAACTACGGGCATAGTTTAAAGGTAGAACTAAGGTCTCCAAAACCTTCAGTGTGGGTTCAATTCCTACTGCCCGTGTTTTAAAATTATGGCGGGTGTGGTGAAGTGGTTAACACACCAGATTGTGGCTCTGGCATGCGTGGGTTCGATCCCCATCACTCGCCTATTTTATATTATTGGGGTATAGCCAAGCGGTAAGGCAAGGGACTTTGACTCCCTCATGCGTTGGTTCGAATCCAGCTACCCCAGTTACTATTTGCCGGCGTGGCGGAATTGGCAGACGCGCTGGACTCAAAATCCAGTGTCCGCAAGGACGTGCCGGTTCGACCCCGGCCGCCGGTATAGTAATAACGACAAGGTTTTCGGACCTTGTCTTTTTTGTTGAATAATTTATTAAAATTTCACTAAAAAAGGTCTATACCATTTACAAATCGTTTTGAAAGGTTTATAATGTAATTGACATAATAAATAGTAGATTATTTCTTAAGGAGGTTATCATTATGCCTAAGTATATTAAAGCTGATCAATTTTTCTATCCACATGGTATTCGTCGTGGAGGTTATTTGGAACTTATTGATGGCAAGTTTGGTAAGCATGTTGAAGAGATTTCTGGGGATGCTGAAATTTTAGATTATTCTGGTTATAGCATCGCACCTGGTCTCGTTGATACACACATTCACGGTTTTGGTGGTGTGGATGTCATGGATAATAATATTGAAGGAACTCTTCATACGATGAGTGAAGGTCTTCTTAGCACAGGTGTTACTAGTTTCCTACCAACTACACTAACTTCATCATACGAACAATTGCTGGCTGTTACTGAAAACATTGGTGCACGCTATCAAGAAGCATCTGGTGCTAAGATTCGTGGTATCTATTTTGAAGGGCCATATTTTACTGAGGAATTTAAAGGAGCTCAAAACCCTGCTTACATGAAAGATCCTCGTATGGATGAGTTTCGTGCATGGCAGAAGGCTGCTAATGGTCTTCTTAATAAAATTGCTCTTGCACCTGAACGTGATGGGGTTGAGGACTTTGTACGTACTATTACTGGTGAAGGTGTAACTGTTGCTCTTGGTCACTCTAATGCTACATTTGATGAAGCTAAAAAAGCTGTTGATGCCGGGGCTAGTGTTTGGGTTCATGCCTATAATGGAATGCGTGGTTTAACACACCGCGAACTTGGTATGGTTGGTGCGATGTATGAGTTACCACACACTTATGCAGAATTGATTTGTGATGGTCATCACGTGGATCCTAAGGCTTGCGAAATTCTTCTTAAACAAAAAGGAACTGAAAATATTGCCCTTATCACTGACTGTATGACAGCAGGTGGTTTGCAAGATGGCGATTATATGTTAGGTGAATTTCCAGTTGTAGTTGCAAATGGGACTGCTCGTCTTAAATCTACAGGTAACTTGGCAGGTTCCATTCTCAAACTTAAAGATGGTTTGAAAAATGTTGTTGAGTGGGGAATTGCAAATCCTCATGAAGCAGTCATGATGGCTAGTCTGAACCCAGCTAAATCAGTTCATATCGATGACGTCTGTGGACAAATTCGTGAAGGCTACGATGCAGACTTTATCGTGTTAGATAAAGATTTGGAATTAGTAGCAACTTATCTAGATGGTGAAAAACGTTATCAAGCATAATCTAAAAAGTAGAAACGATTTTCGTTTCTTCTTTTTTAAAATAAATTTGTTATTTCTTTCACAAATTACTTGATTTTTGTATTGGAAAGGCTTACAATTATGATATAAATAACACAAATAAAAAAGCGGAGGATTGCTTATGAAAGCTTATACTTACGTTAAACCAGGCCTTGCGTCATTTGTTGATGTAGACAAACCAGTTATTCGCAAGCCAACAGATGCTATTGTGCGTATCGTTAAGACTACTATTTGTGGTACTGACCTTCATATTATTAAAGGGGATGTTCCCGCTTGTAAGAGTGGAACAATCCTAGGACATGAAGGAATTGGTATTGTAGAGGAAGTTGGAGCAGGAGTTTCAAACTTCAAAAAAGGTGATAAGGTTTTGATTTCTTGCGTTTGTGCATGTGGCAAGTGTTACTATTGTAAAAAAGGAATCTATGCCCACTGTGAAGACGAAGGTGGATGGATTTTTGGACATTTGATTGACGGTATGCAAGCAGAATATCTTCGTGTGCCTCATGCTGATAATACTCTTTATCATACTCCAGCTGATTTGTCTGATGAAGCTTTGGTTATGTTATCTGATATCTTGCCAACTGGCTATGAAATTGGTGTCTTAAAAGGGAAAGTTGAGCCTGGTTGTAGTGTAGCTATCGTTGGTTCAGGGCCAGTTGGATTGGCAGCTCTCTTGACGGCACAATTCTATTCTCCAGCTAAATTGATTATGGTGGACCTAGACGATAATCGCTTGGATACTGCAGTTTCTTTCGGTGCTACTCATAAGATTAATTCTTCAGACCCTGAAAAAGCAATTCAAGAAATTTATGATTTGACAGATGGTCGAGGTGTAGATGTCGCTATTGAGGCGGTAGGAATTCCTGCAACGTTTGATCTCTGTCAAAAGATTATCGGTGTAGACGGAACAGTAGCCAACTGTGGTGTGCATGGTAAACCAGTTCAGTTTGATTTGGACACTCTTTGGATTCGTAACATTAATGTTACTACTGGATTGGTTTCTACCAATACAACTCCTCAGCTTTTGAAAGCCTTAGAAAGTCATAAAATTGAACCTGAAAAATTGGTAACTCATTATTTCAAACTTAGTGAAATAGAAAAGGCCTATGAAGTATTTAGTAAGGCCGCCGATCATCATGCGATTAAAGTGATTATTGAAAACGATATTTCAGAAGGTTAATCTTGTTTTTAAATCTAGTTATTCGTTTTTAAATAGCTGGATTTTTGAAAATGTTATATAATTCGTGAAAATGAGCAAAATTCTTTCATTGTTCTCAAAATTTCGCTATAATATACGGTACAAAGGAAGTTAAACTATGTATCGAGTTATAAAAATGTACGGAGATTTTGAACCGTGGTGGTTTATAGAAGGCTGGGAAGACGACGTCATTGCGAGCAAAAAATTTGATAACTATTATGACGCCTTGAAATATTATAAGTCTTGTTGGTTTGAGTTAGAAAAGGAAATTCCCCTTTACAAAAGTAGAGGAGATTTGATGACTATTTTTTGGGATCCTGAAGATAAACGCTGGTGTGAAGAATGCGATGAATTTCTTCAGCAATATCATTCCTTGGCTTTGTTGGAAGATGGTCAAGTCATTCCTGATGAAAAATTTAGACCTGGTTACGAAAAGCAGACTGGTTTAGAAATCCACCGTACTTGTCGCATAAAAAAAGAAGAAACAACTTTTTAATGAAGTTGTTTCTTCTTTTTTTATATTTTCTTCGAATAATAAGAATGAGGAGGAAGATATGGTACAAACACTTGCACAAGAATTGATTACACTGGCCAAAAAACAGGGAGCTCAGGACATCTATTTTGTTCCTAAAGAAAAGATTTATGAGCTACATATGCGAGTTGGAGATGAGAGACATTTGATTAACACCTATGACTTTGAAAAGTTGGGGGCTGTCATTAGTCATTTTAAGTTTATTGCGGGGATGAACGTTGGAGAAAAACGCCGTAGTCAGCTTGGTTCCTGTGATTATCAGCATGGAGACAAGGTTTCTTCATTACGTTTATCGACGGTGGGAGATTATCGTGGCCATGAGAGTCTAGTTATTCGCCTTTTGCATGATCAAGAACAAGAGTTGCGCTTCTGGTTTCAGGACCTTATAGAACTGGAAAAGGGCTTTAGGCAACGCGGGCTTTATCTTTTTGCAGGCCCCGTAGGAAGTGGCAAAACTACTTTGATGCATGAATTAGCCAAGTCATTGTTTAAGGGACAACAGGTCATGTCCATTGAAGATCCGGTCGAGATTAAGCAAGAAGAAATGCTACAATTACAGCTCAATGAAGCTATCGGACTTAGCTATGAGAACTTGATCAAACTTTCCCTACGACATCGTCCAGATCTTTTAATCATTGGAGAAATTCGAGATAGCGAAACAGCCCGTGCCGTTGTACGAGCTAGTCTGACAGGTGCCACGGTATTCTCGACAATCCATGCCAAGAGTGTTCGTGGGGTTTATGAGCGCCTCTTAGAACTTGGTGTTAGTGAAGATGAACTTGCAGTTGTTTTACAAGGTGTTTGTTACCAGAGACTAATCGGGGGAGGAGGAATTATTGATTTTGCAAACAAAAATTACCAAGAACACCAGGCAGAAAAGTGGAATGGACAAATTGACCAGCTTCTTAAAGACGGACATATCACTGCCCTCCAAGCTGAAACGGAGAAAATTAGCTACCAGTAAGCAGAAGAAAATCATCACTCTCTTTAACAATTTATTTTCTAGTGGTTTTCATCTGGTAGAAATCATTTCCTTTCTAGATAGAAGTCTCTTGTTGGAAAAGGAATATGTATCGCAGATGCGACTAGGACTCTCGCAGGGAAAATCCTTCTCGGAAATGATGGGGACTTTAGGTTTTTCAAGTTCAATTGTCACGCAACTTTCCTTGGCTGAAGTTCATGGGAATCTTCATTTGAGTTTAGGGAAAATTGAAGAGTATCTAGATAATCTTGCTAAGGTCAAGAAAAAGTTAATCGAAGTTGCGACCTATCCAATCATTTTGTTAGCTTTCTTACTGCTCATTATGTTGGGGTTGCGAAATTATCTCTTGCCCCAACTGGATAGTAGTAACATAGCTACCTTAGTGATTAGTAATCTACCACAAATTTTTCTTGGGATTGTTCTAGCGTTAGGTCTAGCATCTTTAACGGGATTGGTCTTCTACAGAAAATCTAGGAAGATACAAGTCTTTTCTTTTCTAGCTAGAATCCCCTTTCTAGGTGTGTTTATTCAATATTATCTGACGGCCTATTATGCTCGGGAATGGGGCAATATGATTGGTCAAGGTCTGGAGCTATCACAGATTTTTCAAATGATGCAGGAGCAAGGAAATCCTCTTTTTAAGGAAATCGGACATGATTTATCCCTGTCCTTGCAAAATGGGCATGAATTTTCTATGGTTGTTCGAACCTATCCTTTCTTTAGAAGAGAGTTGGGTTTAATCATTGAATATGGAGAAGTCAAATCCAAGTTGGGAAGCGAATTGGAAATCTATGCGGAAAAAACTTGGGAATCATTCTTTACCCGAGTCAATCGGACCATGAACCTCGTTCAACCACTGGTCTTTATTTTTGTAGCTCTGCTAATCGTTTTATTGTACGCAGCTATGTTGCTGCCTATGTATCAAAATATGGAGGTAAATTTTTAGATGAAAAAAATGATGATAAAATTAAAAGAAGCTAAGGTAAAAGGGTTCACACTGGTAGAAATGCTAGTCGTATTGCTCATCATTAGTGTCCTACTCTTACTGTTTGTGCCAAACCTAACTAAGCAAAAGGATGCAGTGAATGACAAGGGGAAAGCAGCAGTCGTCAAGGTGGTAGAAAGCCAAGCTGAACTCTATACTCTAGATAAAAATGAGGATGCTAGTCTAAGTAAACTAGAGGCAGATGGACGCATCACTGCTGAGCAAGCAAAAGCCTATAAGGAATACCATGCAAAACAAAAGACAAGTCAAACAGTTGCGGATTAGGGCTTTTACTATGTTAGAAAGTTTATTGGTCTTAGGGATAGTCAGTCTGTTAGCCTTGGGTTTGTCAAGTTCAGTTCAATCAACTTTTGCGGCTGTGGAAGAACAAATTTTCTTTATGGAGTTTGAGGAACTTTATCGGGAAACTCAGAAGCGAAGTCTGGCTAGTCAGCAGAAGATCAACTTGATTTTGGAAGAGAGAAGTATTGGAAATGGCTATCAGAAATTAGCCATTCCAAAAGGAATTCAACTACAGTCCAATCAGTCAATCACCTTTGATAAGGCTGGAGGAAATTCGTCTCTTGCAAGTGTGAGATTTCAAACAAGGAAAGAAGTAGTTCGCTACCAACTATATCTAGGAAATGGAAAGATTAAACGTATTCAAGAAGCAAAAAATTAAGGCGGTTATTTTACTGGAGACAGTGATTTCACTAGCTATTTTTGCCAGTATTGCAACCCTCTTGTTAGGGCAGATTCAAGAAAGTAGACGACAGGAAGCAAGACTATTAGAACAGGAAGAAGTTTTGCGAGTGGCTCGTATGGCTTTGCAGACTGGACAAAAGCAGTTGACTGTCAATGGGCTTACAGTTCATGTTGTCTCGAATGAGCGAGGTTTGGAGGTGTATCATGGAACTGAAAAATTACTGGCGATTCAAGATAAGTAGAGTCAGAGCTTTTACACTTTTAGAATCCCTGGTTGCTCTTATTGTGATTAGTGGGAGTTTACTTCTTTTTCAATCTATGAGCCAACTCTTGGTTTCAGAAGTTCGCTACCAGCAGAAAAGTGAGCAAAAAGAATGGCTTTTATTTGTGGATCAGCTGGAAGCAGAGCTGAATCGAGCCCAATTTGAAAAAGTGGAGAATGATAGACTTTACCTCAAACAGGATGGGAACCCCATTTCCATGGGAAAATCAAAGTCAAATGATTTTAGAAAAACAGATGCCAGTGGACGTGGTTATCAACCCATGGTTTATGGCCTTAAATCAGCACATATTTACCAAAAAGGGCAAAATGTTCATTTCAATTTTCAGTTTGAAAAGGGACTAGAGAGGGAGTTTATCTATCGTGTTGAAAAAGAAAAAAGTTAGAGCTGGAGTTCTCCTTTACGCCGTTACTATTGCTGGAATTTTTAGTCTCGTATTGCAGTTTTATCTGAATCGACAAGTGGCTCATCATCAGGATTATGCCTTAAATAAAGAAAAACTTCTTGCATTTGCAATGGCTAAGAGAGCCTATGAGAAAGCTAATTCTGAAAGTGGAGTCCAGTCATTTGATGTCGGAAAAGCAACTTATCATACTGATGAAAAGAGCTTCATAACAACTGTTAACACTGGGAAAAATCAGTTTGAATTTCACTTTTCTCCTTTGAAAAAGACCGGCCAAAAGTCTGAGAAAACAGAAGACAAGTCCAAAGAAGGAAATGAGGAGAAAAAAGAAGAACAGGTAAAAAAAGAAACTGCAAAGTCTTCTGAAGTTACTCCTTCAAAGAAAGATATAGAATAGCTTGGATTTTTGCTTCAGTTGTGAGATTGAAGGCTAGTAAGTTAGGATAAGGCTTTTGCACGAAATCATGCTATAATAGATACATATGGAGGACAGAATATGTCAAGTGTAAAATTGTATCTAGTGCGTCATGGGAAAACAATGTTTAATACGATTGGGCGTGCTCAAGGCTGGAGTGATACTCCTTTAACAGCTGAAGGTGAGCGAGGTATTCATGAATTGGGAATTGGCTTGCGTGAGTCAGGCTTAAAGTTTGAGCGTGCTTATTCAAGTGACTCAGGACGTACCATCCAGACTATGGGAATTATCCTTGAGGAGCTTGGTTTGACAGGGCAAATTCCTTATCGCATGGATAAGCGAATTCGTGAATGGTGCTTTGGTAGTTTTGATGGTGCTTATGATGGGGACTTATTTATGGGGATTATTCCTCGTATCTTTAATGTCGACCATGTGCATCGTTTGTCCTATGCGGAGCTGGCTGAAGGTCTGGTAGAAGTAGACACAGCAGGTTGGGCTGAGGGCTGGGAAAAACTAAGTGGTCGTATCTGGGAAGGTTTTGAAGCCATTGCCAAGGAAATGGAAACTAATGGGGGAGGAAATGCTCTCGTAGTCAGCCATGGAATGACTATTGGAACCATTGTTTATTTAATTAACGGCATGCATCCACATGGTCTTGATAACGGAAGTGTGACGATTCTTGAGTACCAAGATGGTCAGTTTTCAGTCAAGATTGTTGGGGACCGTAGCTACCGTGAAATTGGACGAGTTAAGCTAGAGGAGCAAGCTAGTTCAGAACAATAAAAATTCTGTTCTCAATTAGAAGATTTTTAAAGGATTGATAGAATGCTAATGTCGTGCTTGCACAAGCTTCTGAGAGCTGAGTGCTTTGACAATAGCATTCTTTTTTGTTAGAATAGTATCAACATGAAAGCATAAGAAGGGACTGACAGGACTGTCGTCCCCTTTTGTCTATCTTATAAGGGGGAAATATGCTGTTTCAGAAAATAAAAACCTATAAATGGCAGGCCCTGGCTTCCTTGGTTATGACAGGTCTAATGGTTACTAGTTCGCTCTTGCAACCACGTTATCTACAGGAAGTTTTAGAGGCACTGCTAACAGGTGATAATGAAGCTATTTATAGTATCGGTTTTTGGTTAATTCTTGTTGCCTTGATTGGTTTGGTTGCAGGTGGGATCAATGTAGTGTTAGCAGCTTACATTGCTCAAGGAGTTTCGTCTGACTTACGTGAAGATGCCTTTCGTAAGATTCAAACTTTTTCATACGCCAATATTGAGAAGTTTAATGCAGGGAACCTCGTTGTGCGTATGACCAACGATATCAATCAAATTCAAAACGTCGTTATGATGACCTTCCAAATCCTCTTTCGACTACCGATTTTATTTATTGGTTCCTTTATATTAGCCGTTGTCACTCTGCCTTCGCTGTGGTGGGTGCTGGTTCTTATGGTCGTTTTGATCGTCGCCATGACAGGTCTTATGATGGGAATGATGGGGCCTCGATTTGCAAAATTCCAGACCTTATTGGAGCGTATCAATGCCATTGCCAAAGAAAATTTACGTGGTGTGCGCGTGGTTAAGTCTTTTGTTCGAGAAAAAGACCAGTTTGCTAAGTTTACGCAGGTATCAGATGAATTGCTGGGTGAAAACCTTTATATCGGCTACGCCTTTTCTATCGTTCAACCTGTAATGATGATGATTTCATACGGGGCTGTCTTTCTTTCAATCTGGCTTGTAGCAGGTATGGCAGAGTCAGATCCGTCAGTAGTTGGTTCCATTGCTTCCTTTGTAAACTACCTGAGTCAGATTATCTTTACCATCGTTATGGTTGGATTTTTGGGGAACTCAGTTACTCGTGCCATGATTTCCCTTCGTCGTATTCGTGAAATCCTTGATACAGAACCAGCTATGACTTTCAATGATGTGGAAGATGAAGAATTGGAAGGAAGTCTCAGTTTTGAAAATGTGACCTTTACCTATCCAAATGATGAAGAACCTATCCTAAAAGATGTATCCTTTAATATCGCAGCTGGTGAAATGGTTGGGGTTGTCGGAGCAACTGGTGCAGGGAAATCAACCTTGGCTCAGTTGATTCCACGATTATTTGATCCTCAGCAAGGTTCGATCAAGATTGGTGGAAAGGACATTCGAACAGTTAGTGAAGGGACGCTTCGTAAGACAGTTTCTATCGTCCTACAAAAAGCCATTCTCTTTAGTGGGACCATCGCAGATAATCTCAGACAAGGTAAGGGAGATGCGACAGTTTCAGAAATGGAACGCGCAGCTCGTATCGCACAAGCTAGTGAATTTATCAGTCGCATGGACTTGGCTTTTGAAAGTCCGGTTGAGGAACGTGGAACTAACTTTTCTGGTGGACAAAAACAAAGAATGTCGATTGCGCGTGGGATTGTCAGCAATCCTAAGATATTGATTTTTGATGATTCAACCTCCGCCCTTGATGCCAAATCAGAACGTTTAGTCCAAGAAGCCCTCAACAAGGATTTAAAGGGGACGACTACGATTATCATCGCGCAAAAGATTAGCTCTGTTGTGCATGCGGATAAAATTTTAGTGCTTGACCAAGGTCGTTTGATTGGTCAAGGTAAGCATGCTGAGTTGGTTGCAACAAACTCAGTCTATCGTGAAATTTACGAAACGCAAAAAGGAAAGGAGGAGTAGGATGAAGACATTTGAATTTTTTTGGAACTATTTTAAGGTTTACAAGATATCCTTTGTCGTTGTTATTGCTATGATTATCATTGCAACGGTAGCACAAGCCCTCTTTCCAGTTTTTGCAGGTCAAACAGTTACAGAACTGGCTAATTTGGTTATAGCCTATCAAAATGGAAATTCAGATATGGTTTGGCAAAGTCTTTTTGGACTCCTGGTCAATCTTGCCTATATTTTGATTGTGCTCGTGGTGTCGAGTCTTATCTATATGGTTTTGATGAGCCGCATTATTGCCGAATCGACAAATGAAATGCGTAAGGGGCTTTTTGGCAAGCTTTCTCGCTTGACCGTTTCCTTCTTTGACCGCCATCAAGATGGTGATATCCTGTCACGTTTTACTAGTGATTTGGATAATATTCTCCAAGCTTTTAATGAAAGCCTTGTGTCTGTCATGACCAATATTGCCCTTTACATTGGCTTGCTGATTGTCATGTTCGCAAAAAATGTGACCTTGGCTTTGATTACGATTGCTAGCACTCCGATAGCTGTCATCATGTTGATTGTCATTTTGAAATTGGCAAGAAAATATACCAACCTCCAACAAAAGGAAGTTGGGAAGCTCAATGCTTATATGGATGAGAGTATCTCTGGACAAAAAGCAGTTATCGTTCAGGGTATTCAAGATGATGTGATCGCAGGTTTTGTTGAGCAAAACGAGCGTGTCCGTAAGGCAACCTTTAAGGGTAGAATGTTTTCAGGGATTCTCTTTCCTGTCATGAACGGGATGAGCTTGGTCAATACAGCTATTGTTATTTTTGTCGGTTCAGCTGTGTTATTGAATGATAAGAACATCGAGACAGCAACTGCTCTGGGTTTGATTGTCATGTTTACCCAGTTTTCTCAGCAATATTACCAGCCCATTATCCAGTTAGCGGCGAGCTGGGGAAGTTTACAACTGGCCTTTACAGGTGCAGACCGTATCCAAGAAATGTTTGATGCCGAAGAAGAAATTCGTCCTCAAGATGCTCCAGTTTTCACAGAATTGCGAGAGGGTGTGGAGATTCAGAACGTAGACTTCTCCTACCTTCCGGGTAAACCGATTCTGAAAGATGTCAGCATTTCAGCTCCAAAAGGGAAAATGATTGCGGTAGTTGGTCCGACAGGTTCAGGGAAAACGACCATCATGAACTTGATCAATCGTTTTTATGATGTGGATGCAGGTGGTATCAGCTTTGATGGAACAGATATTCGCGAGTTTGATTTAGACAGTTTGCGAAGTAAGGTAGGAATTGTTCTACAGGATTCTGTTTTGTTTAGCGGAACTATTCGTGACAATATTCGATTTGGAGTACCAGATGCCAGTCAGGAAATGGTCGAAGCAGCAGCTAAGGCTACGCATATCCATGAATATATCGAAAGTCTACCAGATAAGTACGATACTCTGATTAATGATGATCAGAGCGTATTCTCAACCGGTCAGAAGCAGTTGATTTCCATCGCCCGTACCTTGATGACAGATCCGCAGGTCTTAATTTTGGATGAGGCAACATCAAACGTGGATACTGTAACAGAGAGCAAGATTCAAAATGCCATGGAGGCAATTGTAGCAGGAAGAACTAGTTTTGTGATTGCTCACCGCTTAAAAACCATTCTCAATGCCGATCAGATTATTGTCCTTAAGGATGGTGAGGTTATCGAACAAGGAAATCATCACGAATTACTCAAGCTTGGAGGCTTTTACTCCGAACTGTATCACAATCAATTTGTCTTTGAATAAACAGAAGGTTGTCCTAGACTAGGGCAACTTTTTCTGATAAAAGAAACCTATCACAGTCTTTTAAAATACATATTAGACAGGAAGGAGTTGGAGTGATAAGATAGATTTATCAAAGGAAATTGAAAGGAAAACAGTATGGCAAGAACGGTTGTTGGAGTAGCTGCGAATCTATGTCCTGTGGACGCAGAAGGAAAAAATATTCATTCATCAGTCTCTTGTAAATTTGCTGAGAGTATTCGTCAGGTTGGCGGACTTCCTTTGGTCATTCCGGTTGGTGATGAGTCGGTGGTCCATGACTATGTAGAAATGATTGATAAGCTCATCTTGACTGGGGGACAAAATGTTCATCCTCAGTTTTATGGTGAGGAAAAAACAATTGATAGCGACGACTATAACCTAACTCGCGACGAGTTTGAGCTAGCTCTTCTACAAGAAGCCTTGCGTCAAAACAAGCCAATCTTAGCCATTTGCCGTGGCGTTCAGCTTGTCAACGTTGCCTTTGGTGGAACGCTCAATCAGGATATTGAAGGTCATTGGCAAGGTCTACCTTTTGGGACTTCACATTCTATTGAGACAGTGGATGGCAGTGTAGTGTCTAAATTATTTGGTAAAGAAAGTCAGGTTAATTCAGTGCATCGTCAGAGCATTAAAGATCTGGCACCAAATTTCCGTGTGACAGCTGTGGATCCACGTGATCAAACTGTTGAAGCAATTGAATCCATTGATGAGCACCGTATTATTGGTCTCCAGTGGCATCCAGAATTCTTGGTCAATGAAGAAGATGGCAACTTAGAATTATTTGAGTATTTATTGAATGAATTGTAACGACTAGAAATTTAGTCGTTTTTTTATTCATTGTTTACGAATTTTTATAGAGTTGTATTTTTACGCAAACGTTTGAATTGTGATAAAAATTGGAAATTTTTAGTATAAAAACTTGAAAAAATTGTTAGTAAGCGTTATGATAGAAAAGAAGAAATTTTGGAGGAATACTATGTCACATATTAAATTTGATTATTCAAAAGTATTAGACAAATTTGTTGCACCACATGAAGTGGAATACATGCAAGCACAAGTTACAGCAGCAGACGAATTGATCCGTAAAGGAACTGGTGCTGGGAGCGACTTCTTGGGTTGGTTGGACCTTCCTGAAAACTACGACCGCGAAGAATTTGACCGCATCTTGAAAGCTGCTGAACAAATCAAATCAGACAGCGACGTTTTGGTGGTTATCGGTATCGGTGGATCATACCTTGGAGCGAAAGCTGCGATTGATTTCTTGAACCACCACTTTGCGAACTTGCAAACAAAAGAAGAACGCAAAGCGCCACAAATCCTTTACGCTGGAAACTCAATCTCATCTACTTACCTTGCTGACTTGGTAGAGTACGTTGCAGATAAAGACTTCTCAGTAAACGTGATTTCTAAATCAGGTACAACAACTGAACCAGCCATCGCTTTCCGTGTCTTTAAAGAACTTTTGGTTAAGAAATACGGTCAAGAAGAAGCTAACAAACGTATCTACGCAACTACTGACCGCCAAAAAGGTGCTGTTAAGGTTGAAGCAGATGCTAACGGTTGGGAAACATTTGTGGTTCCAGATGATATCGGTGGACGCTTCTCAGTATTGACAGCAGTTGGATTGCTTCCAATCGCTGCGTCAGGTGCAGACATCAAAGCCCTTATGGAAGGTGCTAATGCTGCTCGTAAAGACTACACTTCAGACAAACTTTCAGAAAACGAAGCTTACCAATATGCTGCAGTGCGTAACATCCTTTACCGTAAAGGCTATGCAACTGAAATCTTGGTAAACTACGAGCCATCACTTCAATACTTCTCAGAATGGTGGAAACAATTGGCTGGTGAGTCAGAAGGGAAAGACCAAAAAGGTATCTACCCAACTTCAGCTAACTTCTCAACAGACTTGCACTCATTGGGTCAATTTATCCAAGAAGGAACTCGTATCATGTTTGAAACAGTTGTCCGTGTTGACAAACCACGTAAGAACGTGATTATCCCTACTTTGGAAGAAGATCTTGACGGACTTGGTTACCTTCAAGGAAAAGACGTTGACTTCGTTAACAAAAAAGCAACTGACGGTGTTCTTCTTGCCCACACTGACGGTGACGTGCCAAACATGTACGTGACTCTTCCTGAGCAAGACGCCTTCACTCTTGGTTACACAATCTACTTCTTCGAATTGGCTATCGCCCTTTCAGGTTACTTGAATGCCATCAACCCATTTGACCAACCAGGTGTTGAAGCCTACAAACGTAATATGTTTGCCCTTCTTGGTAAACCAGGATTTGAAGAATTGAGCAAAGAACTCAACGCTCGTCTATAATAGAGCTGAAAAGAGTGGTTTTACCACTCTTTTTGCTTTTTCTCGAAAAGAGAAATTGGACTCTGGCAAGACTTGTGATATAATATAGAGAGCAAAAAGGCAGACGCCTAGAGACTTTATAGGAGAAGCTATGTCAAAAGATATCCGCGTACGTTACGCACCAAGTCCAACAGGACTACTACACATCGGAAATGCCCGTACAGCATTGTTTAACTACTTGTATGCACGCCATCATGGTGGAACTTTTATTATCCGTATCGAAGATACTGACCGTAAGCGCCACGTCGAAGATGGAGAACGTTCACAGCTTGAAAACCTTCGTTGGTTGGGTATGGATTGGGATGAAAGTCCAGAAACTCATGAAAACTACCGCCAGTCTGAGCGTTTGGAACTCTATCAAAAATACATTGACCAACTCTTAACTGAAGGAAAAGCCTACAAATCTTACGTTACAGAAGAAGAATTAGCAGCAGAACGTGAACGTCAAGAAGCAGCAGGTGAAACGCCTCGCTACATCAACGAATACCTTGGCATGAGCGAAGAAGAAAAAGCAGCTTACGTTGCAGAACGTGAAGCAGCGGGGATTATCCCGACTGTTCGTTTGGCAGTGAATGAGTCTGGTATCTACAAGTGGCATGACATGGTCAAAGGTGATATCGAGTTTGAAGGTGGTAATATCGGTGGGGACTGGGTTATCCAAAAGAAAGATGGTTACCCAACATACAACTTTGCCGTTGTCATTGATGACCACGATATGCAAATCTCTCACGTTATCCGTGGAGATGACCACATTGCCAACACACCAAAACAGCTCATGGTTTATGAAGCGCTTGGTTGGGAAGCTCCAGAGTTCGGTCACATGACTTTGATTATTAACTCTGAAACTGGTAAGAAGTTGTCTAAACGTGACACCAATACACTTCAGTTCATCGAAGATTACCGTAAGAAGGGCTACCTTCCAGAAGCAGTCTTTAACTTTATCGCTCTTCTTGGCTGGAACCCTGGCGGGGAAGATGAAATCTTCTCTCGTGAAGAACTCATCAAGCTCTTTGATGAAAACCGCCTCAGCAAATCTCCAGCGGCTTTCGACCAGAAGAAACTAGACTGGATGAGTAATGACTACATCAAGAGAGCTGACTTGGCAACTATCTTTGAAATGGCCAAACCATTCCTTGAAGAAGCAGGACGATTGACTGATAAGGCTGAGAAATTAGTAGAACTCTACAAACCACAAATGAAGTCAGTGGACGAAATCGTTCCATTGACAGACCTTTTCTTCTCAGACTTCCCAGAATTGACAGAAGCTGAACGAGAAGTGATGGCTGGTGAAACGGTTCCGACTGTACTTGAGGCCTTTAAGGCGAAACTTGAGTCTATGTCAGACGACGAGTTTGTGGTGGAAAACATCTTCCCACAAATCAAAGCAGTTCAAAAAGAAACAGGTATCAAAGGGAAGAACCTCTTCATGCCAATCCGTATCGCCGTTTCAGGTGAGATGCATGGGCCAGAACTACCAGAAACCATCTACTTGCTTGGCCGCGAAAAATCAATCCAACATATCGAAAAAATGTTGGCAGAGATTGCAAAATAAGCTAAGTTTCGACTACTTTTGGCTCTAGTAATTGTAGGACTTAGTTCAGAGAGAATCACATGGTTCTCTCTTTTTTGTTGCCAAAGTAGAATCATATTCAATTAATACTCTTCGAAAATCTCTTCAAACCACGTCAGCTTTATCTGCAACCTCAAAGCCATGCTTTGAGCAACCTGCGGCTAGCTTCCTAGTTTGCTCTTTGATTTTCATTGAGTATAAATTTTTAAGTGACGCTTTAAAAAGAGTTCTTTTTATATGTACTTATTTGAAAATGCAAAAGTTTTAGTGTATAATACTAAGTGACAGGGCAAGGGAAAGAAGTCAGTGATATGGTAAAATTCTTTACAAACAGACTCGAATTAGCCCAGACATCGTCTATGTTGTTTGTTGAGTCGACTTATTTTTTCTTTGCGTTTTGCTGGACACAGGAAGAAATTCATGAGTTCATGCAACTATCACCCATAACGATGCCTTCGTTTTCGATTCGAAGTTTATATGCGAGACTTTAGATTTAGACGTATATCTTACTAGAGGTGCATATTTTTCTCTTTCTTCTCCCAAAAATAGAAAGAAATCGACCTTGCTCTGTTCACCTTGCGTTAAGCAAGGTTTTTTTGTGGAATAGTACTAGGCGATTTACGATTTTTCTATCAAGTGGTATAATATTAACTATCCTGATGAATTGAGGAACTCAAATGAAAGAATTTAACAAATCAATCAAATTGGAGCATGTGGCTTATGATATTCGTGGACCAGTCCTTGAGGAAGCCATGCGTATGCGAGCAAATGGGGAAAAAATCCTCCGCTTGAATACAGGGAACCCAGCTGAGTTTGGTTTTACCGCACCAGATGAGGTTATCCATGATTTGATTATGAATGCGCGTGATAGTGAAGGTTATTCAGATTCAAAAGGTATCTTTTCAGCCCGCAAAGCTATTATGCAGTACTGTCAGCTCAAAAAATTCCCAAATGTAGGTATTGATGATATCTATCTTGGAAATGGTGTTAGTGAGTTAATTGTTATGTCCATGCAAGGTCTCTTGGATAATGGCGATGAAGTCTTGGTTCCAATGCCTGACTACCCACTTTGGACAGCTGCAGTTAGCTTGGCTGGAGGAAATGCCGTTCACTACGTCTGTGATGAAGAAGCTGAATGGTATCCAGACCTAGATGACATTAAGTCTAAGATTAGTTCAAATACTAAGGCTATCGTTTTAATCAATCCAAATAATCCAACGGGAGCCCTCTATCCCAAAGAACTCTTGTTAGATATTATCGAGATTGCTCGTCAAAATGACTTGATTATCTTTGCGGATGAAATCTACGACCGTATGGTTATGGATGGCAATGTCCACACACCAGTAGCTAGTTTGGCTCCAGACCTTTTCTGTGTTAGCATGAATGGTCTGTCTAAATCTCACCGTATCGCTGGTTTCCGTGTGGGTTGGATGGTCTTGTCTGGACCTAAACATCATGTAAAAGGCTATATTGAAGGTCTCAACATGCTTTCAAACATGCGCCTTTGTTCCAACGTCTTGGCTCAACAGGTTGTTCAAACTTCACTAGGTGGTCACCAATCGGTGGACGAATTGCTCTTGCCAGGTGGTCGTATCTACGAGCAAAGAAACTTCATTTATAATGCCATTCAAGATATTCCTGGTTTGTCAGCAGTTAAACCTAAAGCGGGTCTTTATATCTTCCCTAAAATTGATCGCAATATGTATCGTATCGATGATGATGAACAGTTTGTCCTTGATTTCTTGAAGCAAGAGAAGGTGCTTTTGGTCCATGGACGAGGCTTTAACTGGAAAGAACCAGATCACTTCCGTATCGTTTATCTGCCACGCGTAGATGAGTTAGCCCAAATCCAAGAAAAGATGACTCGTTTCTTGAAGCAGTATCGTAGATAAGAACGAACTAGGTTTCGAGTACAATCAGCAAATTTTATCTCAGAGAAATCAAATGTTTTGATGATTTTAACATTGTTTCTCTGAGTTTTTTCATGTTTAAAAAAATGTATTGATTATCTGCAATATCCTGAGAAGTTTGAATTTGTTGATTTAGATAATGAAGTATCTGCGATTGAACTTCTTTAATGTTGTGCATATAAATAAAAATGAGCAAGAGTGTAAAATTGAATGGGATAGGGTAGACGAATAAAATGTTAACTACGAAAAAGATTATTGCAGAATTTGATAAAAGTTCTAATGATATTAAATTCCTTGAATTTAACAAAAAACTAACGGATAGTATAGAAAGACCACAAGAACTGAAGTTTATCTTAGAACATTTTTCTTATGTAACTGTGAATGGTTATTTAAAAATTTTGGGGAATGATTCAGAGAATGGCCTCAGTTACTGTAATAAATTGTTTTCAAAATGTTATAATTCGAATCGTTGTTTGATAGCTTATGATATCTTGTGTGGTCTATTTGCAATAAATATTGAAAAATTAAATGTAATAGAATATTTCGCTCCCGATACATTAGAATGGGAGGATTTGGAGATAGATTATAAGGACTTTTTGTATTGGGTGACGACAAATCAGTTAGACACATTTTATCAAGAACTGATAGTACCAGATTTGTTCACATTAGATTTATCGCTTGAAAAAAATGAAGTTGTTTTGACCTATCCTTTTATTTGGTCAATGGAGTACACTCCATCAGGTGCAGTTAGAAAAATAGTCCCTTTTAAAGAATTGTTAGAAATGAATGCTGATTTTTATAGACAGTTAAGGATGTGATAAATAAAGGGTACAATGCATGAAAAAGATATTTGAAATTAGTACGCACAGTAAAATAGTATTAAATGGGAAATAATCATTAATGTAAACTGTTATTATTAAAGGATTCCAAAGCAAAAAGCTTTTTTGTATAAATGTGTATTACGAATGTGTGACTGATAGACAAACATTAAAATATATGATAAACAAAAATAGAAAAAAATTAAAAGGAGAATCCTTTTGTCAGCAATTTCATCAGCAGGCCTCACATATTGGTTGGCAAAAGAAAAAGTCAAATAGTGTAGATAATAAATCTCACAATGAAATAAGGTCGGGCAAAAAGTCTTTAAAATAAAAGAAAAGCATATTATTAGATGTTTAAAAACCTTGATTTAACGCGATTCTTGAATTTTAAAATTTCGATGTATTGCAATAAAAATTAACCGAAAAACTACATTCTTTGTGAAATAAATTAGATGTTCGGATATATAGAGAAACGCTCTAGACAATATGACTAGAGCGTTTTTATCTTGTTTTGAAATTACATATTAATTTTATCAACTTGTCATTTATTTGATCAATGTACATTTTGGCAGAAGAAAAGAATACAGGACAAACAAATTCCTGTATTCTTAAAATAACTTAGAACAGATATGATAATGAAACGAATAATAAGATTATAGTGCAAATTATTTTTACGATTTTTACATATTGTTGTTTGAACAATTTATCAGAGAAAAGACTCAATCCAAGCACAATAAAAAACAAAGTAGTTCTTAAAATAAAAATAGTCATGGCTCATACTCCTTTCGTTATTTTATAAATCCAATAATTGATTTAAATAGTCATTATTTAAACTGCAAATATGTTTACCTTTTCTGAAAACTCCTTTGGTCATTGATCGGTATCTCTATCTCTATCTATCTTTATTATAGTACAAATAACATTATTAAACAATTATATTTATCCTTTATAAACTAACATTTGGCCATTTGACAAGGATGGATACCTGCTCCGAACTTGCTTCTAAAAGGTAGCAGGTTCAACTCTCGCTGCCTTTTCTCTCCTCCTATTTTTGAGAGCGCTTGAAATATGTTATAATAGTTCTAGATTATTTTTTTGGAGGCAAACCGTGGGAAATTTTATTGAGCTAGTCTTTCATCGTTTCTTTTTGGGGATGATTGCAACGGCTTATTTTTGGTTATTGACACTAGCAGGAGGTGTGGTTTTTGGTATAGCACCAGCTAGTGCGACTATCATGAGTTTATTCGCAGAACATGGTTATTCTTACCGTGCCTATGGTTTTAAAGAGGCTTGGACTCTTTATAAGAGCAATTTTGTAAAAAGCAATCTCAGTTTCTACACCTTTATGGGACTTGACTTGATCTTGATTTATGGTTTGTATCTCATGATCCAATTGCCGCATCAGACCATTATCCACTTGGCAGCAACCTTTCTAAATATCTTTTTGGTAGCCTTGGTATTTTTGGCTTATACAGTTTCTCTAAAATTACAAGTTTATTTTGACTTATCCTATCAAAATACCTTAAAGCTTGCCTTTATCGGAATTTTTATGAGCTTATCAGCAGTGGCTAAAGTTCTTCTTGGTAGCGTCTTGTTAGCCATTATTGGGTTTTATATGCCTGCCCTCATTATTTTTGTAGGGATTGGTATGTGGCATTTCTTTATTAGTGATTTATTGGAGCCTGTTTATGAAAGCATTCATGAAAAATTGGCGTCCAAATAGAATGAAACAATTTTGGCTTCATTCACTCCTTCGAACCTATACTTGGGTGATGATTGTCATCATTGCTAGTTTTGCCCTGTTGATTTCCTATGTGAACTGGGATAGTCGAGAAAAAGAAGCAAGACAGGTTTCCCAGCGGGTTTTGACTCGGACAGTGAGTGAGGTTGAGTATTATTATCGAGAATCAGCGCGTTCAGCCCAAAGTTTAGTAGAGAATCAAGCGCGAATCGAGGGAATTTATAAGTATTTTAGCCTCAGTACACCAGATTATTTCTATTGGCAACTGGAGCGTAAAGCATCGCCCTATATATCTGTATCCATTTATGAAAATATCGATGACCTTTATGTGCGCAATGATTTTGTAACGGGCGTAGCCATTGTCTTGCAAGACTCGACAGAAGTTTATGTTTCGAAGAGGGACAATCGTAGTGGTTACAAGGTTTCTGCAGATGCCTTTAAGCCAGATGCCAATAGTTTCGCCATTCCCGTATCCGATCCAGTATCGGATCAAGCTCTTGGTGTTATTTATGTCTCTGTATCTTCCGATGTTTTTTATAAGGCTATTGACAATACCAGAGGAAATATCCCAATTGCTGTGAGCATCACCTCTCCTTTTGAAACGGATATGTTTCACCAAGGTGAAAAAAGTAATCGAGAGGAATGGTTGCAAGATGAGACAGCTCATGGTTATCAGGTTCAGGTTGCAGTTCCGAGGGATTATGTCCTTAGTGGGAGTATCTCTAGTTCGGTTTTTATTCTTGCTTTGAGTCTCCTCTTTATCGTTATTTTATATGTAACCTTGAAAAAAACATTTTCGAAGTATCAAACCCAGGTTGTTGACCTAGTGGAAACAATCCATGATATTGCGCAAGGGGAGCAAGGTAAAAGAATTGATCTCACGAAAAAAGACCAGGAATTGCTTGTAATCGCTGAGACAACAAATGATATGTTGGATCGATTGGAGAGAAATATCCATGATATTTACCAACTTGAACTGAGTCAAAAAGATGCCAATATGCGCGCCCTACAAGCTCAGATAAATCCACATTTTATGTACAATACTCTGGAGTTTTTACGGATGTACGCGGTCATGGAAAATCAAAATGAACTAGCGGATATTATCTATGAGTTCAGTAGTCTCCTGCGCAACAACATCTCTGATGAGCGAGAAACAACATTGAAGCAAGAAGTGGAATTTTGTCGGAAGTACAGTTATCTCTGTATGGTGCGTTATCCAAAATCCATTGCTTACGGATTTAAAATCGACCCTGGATTGGAAGAAATGCGCATTCCAAAATTTACCCTCCAACCCTTGGTGGAGAATTATTTTGCCCACGGAGTTGATCATCGACGTACAGATAATGTGATTAGTATCAAGGCCTTGAAAAAAGAAGGATATGTCGAAATCTTGGTAACCGATAATGGGCGTGGAATGCCTGCTGATAAGCTAGCAGAGATCCAGGATAAATTAGCTCAAAGAACTTTTGAACATACGGTGGATTATAGTGGGAAACGCCAGTCCATTGGGATTGTCAATGTGCACGAACGCTTTGTACTCTACTTTGGCGACCGCTATGACATCAGTGTAGAATCAGTTGAAAAAGAAGGTGTTCGATATCGAATCACCATTCAAAATGAAGAGAAAGGATAAAGATGTATAAAGTACTTTTAGTTGACGATGAGTACATGATTACAGAAGGACTCAAACGTTTGATTCCTTTTGACAAATGGGATATGGAAGTAGTTGCAACAGCCAATCATGCTGACGACGCTCTGGACTACGTTCGAGAACATCCCGTAGATATTGTCATTTCTGATGTCAATATGCCTGACAAGACAGGGCTTGAGATGATTGGGGAGATGAAGGAGTTGTTGCCAAATGCTTACTATATCCTCCTTTCAGGCTATCAAGAATTTGACTATGTAAAAAAAGCCATGAATCTCAATGTCGTTGATTATCTGGTCAAACCAGTCGATAAGGTTGAGCTTGAACGCTTGCTTGAAAAAATTGCCAGTCAGCTTGGTGAACAATCTCATGAGCCAGAAATATTGAGTCAGCAACTAGATGAAGAAGCATTCAAGGCTCATCTCAGCCAAAAAGAAAATTGGTGGATCGGACTTTCCAAGGAAAAACAAGGGAATTTTGTCATTCCTTACTACGTTCTGGGGCAAGATTGGCAAATTATCCTTGCAGATCAGGAATTTGAGGGCTTGTTGCTCATGCCTTTTGAAGCCCTTTATCAAGCCAACTTTGAAAAATGGAAGCGTGATGTTGAAAAGACACTCTTTTATGGTTCGGTCAATTTAGATCAGTCTGAAAGTCTCTTTTCTTACTACGAACCCATTTATCGAGTGATCATCCAGGGAAATCTTCAGCAGATTATTGATGAATTGACCTTGCTTGAGAAGATTGTCCTTGAAAATACACCAAGGGTATCCATTACCAAGCAGCTCTTTACCCAGTTTGTCATGGATGTTTTCCATCTTTTTGAACATCTGAAAGCAGACGACATGACAGATATTGTCAAGAACATTCATGCTATTACAACTTTTGAGGATTTAGTCGCTTATACCAAGGAGACCTTGACATCCTTCTTTGGTCAATACCGCATGAATGAAAATGTAGTTAGTGTGCTTGAAGTCATTGGTAGAGACTACAAAAAAGAACTTTCCCTCAAGGATATCAGTAAGGATCTCTTTATCAATCCCGTTTATTTGGGACAGCTAATCAAGAAGGAAACCAATTCCACCTTTGCTGAGCTTCTCAATAAGCAACGCATTAAGGCTGCCCAGCAGCTCTTGCTATCTACTAATGATAGTATCGAGGATATTTGCTATACGGTTGGTTACAGTAATGTTGGTTATTTCTATAAGGTCTTTCGAAAGCTGTGTGGGAAGTCTCCTAAAGCCTACCGTAAACAGGTGGAAGCAAACTTATAAGATTTGTTTTGCTTGTTAAAATATGCTATAATAAACTAAAAAACATAAGGGGGTTGCTTTGATGAAAAAGAAACCAATCTATCTATGGGTATTACTGATTTTTTCAGCCTTACTCTCAGCAATGTCACTATTTGGAATCATATCTCCAGTACCTACTGCGGAGGGTATGAGCAATCTAGAAACATCAGCATCAGGTGTTAATGCTACTTATGCTAAGGAGCTCGTTGATTACACCATTAAGGTATCGGAGCATGGCCATTCTGTCTTCAGCATTCTCTTGGTTGTCTTATCTGTTATTCTAGTTGTTGTGGCTTTGGTTTTCCTTATTCGTAAAAACCTTCAATTGGCTAACTACACTTATCTTGGTTATATCTTCGTTGCCATCGTTGGTTCTATCTACAACTTTATCGGCGTTCAGGATGCGGTTTCACTTTTTACAGATCCTAACATCCGTATGGGAGCGGAGCTTGGTGCCAAAGGTTCAGCCATTTTTGGGATCGTACTCAATGTTATCTTCCTAGCAATCGTCTTCTATAAAATGTGGCGTCAGCAAAAAGAATTAACAGAAGCTCAAGAAGAGGAAGAACTGGCCTAAGAGTTGACAAAGGATAACTATCAAGATACAATCTTGGTAGTTATTTTTTTGAATTCAAAAAAGAAGGAGGAGAGCATGAAAAAAATTTCCTTAGTCTATATCAGTCTGAGTGGGAATACCGAAAGTTTCGTCACACGTCTGAAGGCATACCTTTTAGAACAGTATGGGAACATTGAAGTGGAAAAGATCCATATTAAAGATTTGGTCAAGGAGGGAGAGAATTTCTTTGAGATGACCAATCCATATGTCGCTTTTCTACCAACTTATCTAGAAGGTGGCAATGGAGTTGACAATGGTGATGTGGAGATTTTGACCACTCCAGTAGGCGACTTTATCGCTTACGGTGACAATGCCAGCAAGTGTTTTGGTGTCGTAGGATCAGGCAATCGGAACTTTAACAACCAGTACTGTTTGACGGCTAAACAATACAGCCAACGCTTTGGTTTCCCTGTTCTAGCTGACTTTGAGATGCGTGGAATGCTGGGAGATATTAAAAAGGTTGCAGGAATTATCGCGGAACTCTATGAATTAGAAGTTTTGTAAGAGGCTAGATTTTCTGAGGAAGAGTTTTATTCCATGAATAAAGGATTTACTTAAAAAGGGGACAATCGAAATGAGTAAACTACAGAAATCATTTTTAAAGTATATAAAACGCAAACCAAGCTTCAAGGATATTATGCTTTGCAGTGCTTTGCTACTCTTAGCGATTGCTCTGCTACTGTTCTCTGAGAAAATTTTTGATGAAGATGCAGCACCATTTGGAACCATGGTATCCTTAGGGATTGTTATCCTGGTAGAAATCTTAGCTGTCAGAAATAAATAAAAAGACTCGAGAAATGCATCTCGAATCCTTTTTTTATTTTCTGATGTCTTCAACAATTTCTTTTGAAATCATAATTCCCAAACGATATCCTTTATTGATGTAGTCGATGACATCGTTGATGTTTTCTGTTGTTTGAATCTTTTCCTTGATAGTAGCGCGAAAAGATTCATCCTTTAACAGCTGTTCTTGTAGAAGTCTTTGTAGTTTTTCCTTTTCGTATTTGTTGATGAGAAAAAGAGCGACAAGACTGATGACAACTAAAATATAAGCATATTGGCTCATAAAATCTCTCCCTAAGTGATAAAGAAATTAATAGCAAGAGAAAAGCGAAAAAGATTTTTCGCTTTTCAAGTAATGACAATATAGAAATTAGGCAAGTGATCGCTAATCTAAAATAGTAGATGTAATGCACTCCGCCCCTAGTACCAAATAAAAGTCCGTAGAGGTTTAGGATTGGTTGCTTAGAACGCTCTGCAATCCAGTAACTTTAAGATTGCGACATGAACCTAACCAAATCGATGTTATTGTTTAGATAAATTAGTAAAGCGTTTAGGCAATTCGCCTCATTTACGACGTCATGGTCTCTAAATCGATTATATTTAGGGACCATGACTAGTGAAGCAGTTAGCTAGTCCGCATAAAAGCGGCTAGCGTCTAACAATTAGGAACTTTAGTTCCAATAACTTCAAGATTACGACGTTTTAGGACATAAATCGATAATATTTAGAGGTCATGACTAGTGAGGCGCCTAGCCAAAGTCCGAATAGGATTTGGCGTTGGTTACTTAGATTGCTTTGCAATCAAGTAACTTTGGCGAATTACATCTTCTCTGGTGCTTCTACGCCCAGCAGACGAAGGGCTTCTTTGAGGACAACTGCAGTTGCATAGCTGAGGGCTAAACGACTGTCGCGTTCTGGACTTTCATCCAAGATACGAGTGTGAGCGTAATATTTATTAAAGGCTTGGGCTAAGCTAATTGCAAATTTAGCAATGATAGAAGGTTCAAAGTTATCCGCCGCACGGTTGATAATACGTGGGAAATCTTGGATGAGTTTAATAATTTCCCAGCTTTCAGGATCATTCAAGCTATAGTTGGCACCTGTTTCTGGTTTGAAATCGGCTTTACGCAAGATGGATTGGATACGAGCATAGGCGTATTGAACATAAGGACCAGTCTCGCCTTCAAAGGATACCATAGCTTCAAGGTCGAAGTCGTATCCATTTGTACGGTCAGTTTTAAGGTCATAGAATTTAATGGCTCCAACTCCAACAGCATGAGCAACCTGGTCTTTATTTTCAAGTTCCGGATTTTTGGCTTCAATTTGCGCTTTGGCACGGCTGATGGCTTCTGCGACAGTAGGCTCTAGTAAGATAACATTCCCTTTACGAGTAGAGAGTTTCTTGCCTTCTTTTGTTACCAATCCAAAAGGAACATGGACAATATCTTGACTCCAATCGTAACCCATCTCTTGCAAGACAGCCTTGAGTTGTTTAAAGTGAGCAGATTGTTCTTGACCAACGACATAGATAGATTTAGCAAATTGATATTCGTTTTTACGGTAAAGGGCTGCAGCCAAGTCACGTGTGATGTAGAGAGTTGCACCGTCAGATTTCTTGATAAGAGCTGGGTGTTCAATTCCATATTTTTCAAGATTAACAACTTGGGCACCTTCTGATTCGACCAAAAGTCCTTTTTCAGAAAGGATATCTACAACTGCATCCATCTTGTCATTGTAAAAGGCTTCCCCGTTGTAGCTGTCGAATTCAACCTTCAATTCATCGTAAAGGCGGTTAAATTCCACCAAACTTTCATCACGGAACCATTGCCAAAGTGCGAGAGCTTCCTCATCTCCATTTTCAAGTTTACGGAACCATTCGCGTGCTTCTTCATCCAAGCTAGGGTCATTTTCAGCTTCAGCATTGATGCGAACGTAGAGTTTAAGAAGTTCATCAATCGGATGAGCTTTTACAGCTTCTTCGTCGCCCCATTTTTTGTAGGCAACGATCAGCATCCCAAACTGTTTACCCCAGTCTCCCAAATGGTTGACCTTGACTGTTTGATAACCGATTTTTTGGAAAATATGTGACAAGCTATCTCCGATAACAGTTGAGCGCAGGTGACCAATAGAGAATGGTTTAGCAATATTGGGACTAGACATGTCGATAACAACATTTTCTTGTTTACCAATATTTTGGTCAGCATAGTGTTCTTTTTCAGTGATAACAGCTTGTAATACTTGAGCAGAAATGGCATTTTTATCAAGGAAGAAGTTAACATAAGGTCCAGTAGCGACGACTTTTTCAAAGGCTTGGCTATTGATTTTTTCAGCGATATCTGCTGCAATCATTTGTGGAGCTTTTCTCTCAACTTTTGCTAGAGTAAAGGCAGGGAAGGCGATGTCTCCCATATCAGAGTTTTTGGGTTGTTCTAGTAAATTTAAAATAGCCTCTTGATCCAGGCTCTCAATGACGCTAGCCAATTCGCTAGCAATCAATTGTTTTGTATTCATTATAAACTCCTTTGGACTTTTCTTCTATTTTATCACAATTTTGAGGAATGATAAGAATTTTTTTGAAATATTCGGTTTTTTTGGTATAATGTTCTTATTAAATAGTTGAAAATGTTATAAATATTCACTCGAGAGGATGTTATGAGAAAAAGAGAACGCCATCAGTTAATCAAACAAATGATCACTGAGGAAAAATTAGGAACTCAAAAAGAGATCCAGGATCGGTTGGAAGCACGCAATGTTTTTGTGACGCAAACGACCTTGTCGCGTGACCTTCGCGAACTGGGCTTGACCAAGGTTAAGAAAAATGATAAGGTCTACTACGTACTAGCAAATGAGACAGAGAAGATTGACCTGGTTGAGTTTTTATCCCATCATTTGGAAGGTGTAGCAAGAGCTGAGTTTACCTTAGTTTTGCACACTAAATTGGGTGAAGCCGCAGTTTTAGCCAATGTTGTCGATGCCAACAAGGATGAATGGATTTTAGGAACAGTTGCGGGTGCCAATACTCTCTTGGTCATCTGCCGAGATCAGCATGTTGCTAAACTCATGGAAGATCGTTTGTTAGATTTGATGAAGGATAGATAAGGAGGTTGGGACAAAAGTCCTAGCCTCTCAATTGTCTTTGGATTGTCGAGCAAGACGCAGTGGTTGAGTGGGCTCTACTACGCTGATTTCATCAGCTTTTACAGCCCTACTCAACTGTGCGGAGGTGGGACGACGAAATCGAATTCTAACGAATTACCGATTTCTGTCCCACTCTCTATTTTTAACAAGGAGAGAATGGATGATGACAGAAAAATTATCACCTGGCATGCAACAGTATGTGGATATCAAAAAACAATATCCAGATGCTTTTTTGCTCTTTCGTATGGGTGATTTTTATGAGTTATTTTACGAAGATGCAGTCAATGCTGCACAGATACTAGAAATTTCACTAACCAGTCGCAATAAGAATGCTGACAATCCTATTCCCATGGCTGGAGTTCCCTATCATTCTGCCCAACAGTATATCGATGTTTTAGTGGAGCGTGGTTACAAGGTTGCCATCGCTGAACAGATGGAAGATCCTAAGCAGGCTGTTGGTGTTGTGAAACGCGAGGTTGTCCAGGTGATTACACCTGGCACAGTCGTCGATAGTAGTAAGCCAGATAGTCAAAACAACTTTTTGGTGGCTATTGACCGTGACGGTCAGCAATTTGGCTTGGCATACATGGACTTAGTGACGGGTGATTTCTATGTGACAGGCTTATTGGATTTTACTCTGGTATGTGGTGAAATTCGGAACCTCAAGGCCAGAGAAGTCGTCATCGGCTATGCCTTAACTGAAGAGGAAGAACAGATTCTCAGCCGTCAAATGAATTTGGTACTTTCTTATGAGCAAGAATCATTTGAAGACATCCATCTGCTGGATCCACGATTGGCACCTGTTGAACAGACTGCCAGCAGTAAGCTTCTCCAGTATGTCCATCGGACTCAGATGAGAGAACTCAACCACTTGAAGCCAGTTGTTCGCTATGAAATAAAGGATTTCTTGCAGATGGATTATGCGACCAAGGCTAGTTTAGATCTAGTAGAAAATGCTCGTTCTGGCAAGAAACAAGGGAGTCTTTTCTGGTTGTTAGATGAAACTAAGACTGCCATGGGAATGCGTCTTTTGCGCTCTTGGATTCACCGTCCCTTGATTGACAAGGATCGTATCCTTGAACGTCAGGAGGTTGTGCAAGTCTTTCTGGACTATTTCTTTGAGCGTAGCGATCTAACGGAAAGCCTCAAGGGAGTCTACGATATCGAGCGTCTGGCCAGTCGCGTTTCTTTCGGGAAAAGCAATCCTAAAGACCTCTTGCAATTAGCGACTACCTTGGCCAGTGTTCCAAGGATTCGCGCAATTTTAGAAGGAATGGAGCAACCAGCTCTTGCCTATCTAATTGAACAACTTGATGCTATCCCTGAGTTGGAAAATCTCATTAGCGCAGCCATTGCTCCTGAGGCTCCTCACGTGGTTACCGAAGGTGGTATTATTCGGACGGGCTTTGATGAGACCTTGGACAAGTATCGTCGGGTACTGAGAGAAGGAACCAGCTGGATTGCTGAAATTGAGGCTAAGGAAAGAGAAAACTCTGGCATCAGTACTCTCAAGATTGATTATAATAAAAAAGATGGCTACTATTTCCATGTAACCAACTCGCAGCTAGGAAATGTACCAGCCCACTTTTTCCGTAAGGCTACGCTTAAAAACTCGGAGCGTTTTGGGACAGAGGAGTTGGCGCGTATCGAGGGAGAAATGCTAGAGGCGCGTGAGAAGTCAGCCAGCCTTGAATATGAGATCTTTATGCGTATCCGTGAAGAAGTTGGTAAGTATATCCAACGTCTACAAGCCCTGGCCCAAGGAATCGCTACTGTCGATGTCTTACAAGGACTAGCGGTAGTAGCAGAAAATCAGCACTTGATCCGTCCAGAGTTTGGTCAGGATTCGCGAATTGACATTCAAAAAGGTCGTCACGCTGTCGTTGAGAAGGTCATGGGAGCCCAAACCTATATTCCCAATAGTATCCAAATGGGTGAAGAGACTAGCATCCAGCTGATTACAGGGCCTAA
Source organism: Streptococcus sp. 27098_8_69 (assembly GCF_041432445.1). Taxonomy (NCBI): domain Bacteria; kingdom Bacillati; phylum Bacillota; class Bacilli; order Lactobacillales; family Streptococcaceae; genus Streptococcus; species Streptococcus sp. 27098_8_69. The sequence goes on from NZ_JAPVZO010000016.1 coordinate 30,110, forward strand.
TATGAGCGGGAAGTCAACCTATATGCGTCAGCTAGCTATGACAGCGGTCATGGCCCAGATAGGGTCTTATGTGCCAGCAGAAAGTGCTCACTTGCCAATTTTTGATGCAATTTTTACCCGTATCGGGGCAGCAGATGACTTGGTGTCTGGTCAGTCCACCTTTATGGTCGAGATGATGGAAGCCAATAATGCCATTGCGCATGCGACTGAGAAATCTCTCATTCTCTTTGATGAGCTTGGGCGCGGAACGGCAACTTATGATGGCATGGCCTTGGCTCAGGCCATCATCGAGTACATCCATGAGCATATTGGAGCCAAGACTCTTTTTGCGACTCACTATCATGAATTAACCAGCCTAGAGGCTAGTCTTGAACATCTGGTAAATGTTCATGTTGCGACGCTAGAGCAAAATGGACAGGTTACCTTCCTTCACAAGATAGAACCAGGACCGGCAGATAAATCATACGGGATTCACGTTGCTAAGATTGCTGGTCTACCGGCAGACTTACTAGCAAGGGCAGATGCAATTTTAACTCAATTAGAGAGCCAGGGAACAGAGAGTCCTGCTCCAATGAAACAAACAAAAACAGTCTCTGAACAAATTTCCCTATTTGACTCGGCGGAAGAAAATCCTATTCTAGCAGAATTGGCTAAAGTAGATGTGTACAATATGACACCGATGCAGGCTATGAATCTCTTGTTAGAGCTGAAGCAAAAATTATAAGTCAAAACCCACTCAAAAGACTGAGTGGGTTTCTTGTATATTAGTGTTTATGGGATAAAAGTTTATTGATATGGGCTACCTTCTTGGCTTCTCTCTTGTAGAGAACAACCCAGATGATGAGGTAGACGATGGCGAACTCTGGAATGAGTTGAAGCAAGAAAGTCCAGCGAAGTGGAAACCAACCTGCCAGAATTGCAAGAGGAACAAAACCTAGCAACATAAGGAAGAAGTGAGTGACAGTAGCTCGAAGGAGGCTCCAGTCTTGGGCAAAGAGACGACCTCCAAAACTAAAGAGAACACCAATAGCTGCCCAGATGATAGAACAGTAGAGCAAAACTAGAGCGCCATGCACCTGATGTTGGGTCATGAATTGACCAATCAAAGAGTTGGGGCTAAGAGGTGCGTAGTTACTTGGTGAATAGATAAAAGAAAAGATAATGGATAGGATGAGGCCGATGAGGATACCTGTTGTGGCATCGTGAAATACTTGTTTTTTCATAGTTCTAATTTCTCCTTAATAGCTTTGAGGTAACGGCGAGATGAGTAGGTAAAACTGTCGTTTTTTAGATAGATTTCAATCAAGCCGTTAGAGGTTAGTTTTAGATGACTGATAGCATCGATGTTGACAATTTCCGATTGGGAAATTTGGATAAAGGAAGCAGGTAGAATTTCACTTGCTTGGTAAAGACGAATGTCGAGCGCATAGGTTTGGCTATCCGTTTCAGCTAAGACTTTGCGATTTTCAATATATATACGTTGAATCTTACTAATCTGAATCAAGTAGACCTGATCTTGAAATTTTCCTTTAAGAGTTTCTTTTTGATCCAGTGATTGAACAAAGTCTTGAACTTTTTGAACTCTAGGGGACAAAGATGGTGCTTCTATGATAATTTGTTCTTCTGCATATTGTTGATCAATGTCAAGTCTGACTTTCATATTTTCTCCTTTGTAAAGTTGTAATAGAGATCTCTTGCTTACAAATCTATTAAACACCATTTTCTTGACAAATACAAGAAGCTTTGTCTATGTGGTCGGTTGAAGAGTCTATCTGGCAGGTGACCGTTTTCATAGAATTTTTAGAGTAAAGAAGTCAAAAAATAAGTAGAAATATATTGACAAAAATAGAAAAAACGTGGTACAATAATAGACGGTACTTTTTACTTTTGGTCTCTCAAGAGTGTACAGGGACGTGCTGACAAATGTTGCAAAAGTACACACAGATGATAGCTGTCACCAAGTGTATCATCACCAAAAATAAAAAAACACAGGAGAATGTAGATGCCTACAATTAACCAATTGGTTCGCAAACCGCGTAAATCAAAAGTAGAAAAATCTAAATCACCAGCTTTGAACGTTGGTTACAACAGTCATAAAAAAGTTCAAACAAACGTTTCTTCACCACAAAAACGTGGTGTTGCAACTCGTGTTGGAACAATGACACCTAAAAAACCTAACTCTGCCCTTCGTAAATTTGCTCGTGTACGTTTGAGCAACCTTATTGAAGTTACTGCCTACATCCCAGGTATCGGACACAACTTGCAAGAGCACAGTGTGGTGCTTCTTCGCGGTGGACGTGTAAAAGACCTTCCAGGGGTACGTTACCATATCGTCCGTGGTGCACTTGATACTGCAGGTGTTAACGATCGTAAACAAGGCCGTTCTAAATACGGTACTAAACGTCCGAAAAAAGCATAAGGAAAGGGGATAAAGAGAAATGAGTCGTAAAAATAGAGCTCCAAAACGTGACGTATTGCCAGATCCGCTTTACAATTCACAATTAGTTACTCGTCTTATCAACCGCGTTATGCTTGACGGTAAACGTGGTACAGCTGCTTCAATCGTTTACGGTGCTTTTGAACAAATCAAAGAAGTTACTGGTAACGATGCACTTGAAGTATTTGAAACAGCTATGGAAAACATCATGCCTGTACTTGAAGTACGTGCACGTCGTGTTGGTGGTTCTAACTACCAAGTCCCAGTTGAAGTTCGTCCAGAACGTCGTACAACACTTGGACTTCGTTGGTTGGTAACAATCGCTCGCCTTCGTGGTGAACACACAATGCAAGACCGTCTTGCAAAAGAAATCTTGGATGCTGCTAACAACACTGGTGCAGCAGTTAAGAAACGTGAAGACACTCACCGTATGGCTGAAGCTAACCGTGCCTTCGCACACTTCCGTTGGTAATAAAATGATACCAAGAGCGGCAAAGGCCCAAGGCAAAAATAGGAAACTGATGCAGTGTTCCGTGAACACAAAGCAGTTTATCTTTTTTGCACCGGGCCTCGCTCGGGTTCAAATTAGTTAACTTGAGCTTTTAGCCCGAGTACAATTCAACTTACCATTTCGCAAGTTGAAACCAACATTAACAGGAAAACATTGAGAACGGGTAGGTCCTGCCTATCCGTTTTTATTAAATCGTGTTATAATAGAATAGAAATAAAAAATATAGGAGAAACAAACCTCATGGCACGCGAATTTTCACTTGAAAAAACTCGTAATATCGGTATCATGGCTCACGTCGATGCTGGTAAAACAACTACAACTGAGCGTATCCTTTACTACACTGGTAAAATCCACAAAATCGGTGAAACTCACGAAGGTGCGTCACAAATGGACTGGATGGAGCAAGAGCAAGAACGTGGTATCACTATCACATCTGCTGCGACAACAGCTCAATGGAACAACCACCGCGTAAACATCATTGACACACCAGGACACGTGGACTTCACAATCGAAGTACAACGTTCTCTTCGTGTATTGGACGGTGCGGTTACAGTTCTTGACTCACAATCAGGTGTTGAGCCTCAAACTGAAACAGTTTGGCGTCAAGCAACTGAGTACGGAGTTCCACGTATCGTATTTGCAAACAAAATGGACAAAATCGGTGCTGACTTCCTTTACTCAGTAAGCACACTTCACGATCGTCTTCAAGCAAATGCACACCCAATTCAATTGCCAATCGGTGCTGAAGATGACTTCCGTGGGATCATCGACTTGATCAAGATGAAAGCTGAAATCTATACTAACGACCTTGGTACAGATATCCTTGAAGAAGATATTCCAGCTGAATACCTTGACCAAGCTCAAGAATACCGTGAAAAATTGATCGAAGCAGTTGCTGAAACTGACGAAGAATTGATGATGAAATACCTCGAAGGTGAAGAAATCACTAACGAAGAATTGAAAGCTGGTATCCGTAAAGCAACTATCAACGTTGAATTCTTCCCAGTATTGTGTGGTTCTGCCTTCAAGAACAAAGGTGTTCAATTGATGCTTGATGCGGTTATCGACTACCTTCCAAGCCCACTTGACATCCCAGCGATCAAAGGTATCAACCCAGATACAGATGAAGAAGAAACTCGTCCAGCATCTGATGAAGAGCCATTTGCAGCTCTTGCCTTCAAGATCATGACTGACCCATTCGTAGGTCGTTTGACATTCTTCCGTGTTTACTCAGGTGTTCTTCAATCAGGTTCTTACGTATTGAACACTTCTAAAGGTAAACGTGAACGTATCGGACGTATCCTTCAAATGCACGCTAACAGCCGTCAAGAAATCGACACTGTTTACTCAGGTGATATCGCTGCTGCCGTTGGTTTGAAAGATACTACAACTGGTGACTCATTGACAGATGAAAAAGCTAAAATCATCCTTGAGTCAATTAACGTTCCAGAACCAGTTATCCAATTGATGGTTGAGCCTAAATCTAAAGCAGACCAAGACAAGATGGGTATCGCCCTTCAAAAATTGGCTGAAGAAGATCCAACATTCCGCGTTGAAACTAACGTTGAAACTGGTGAAACAGTTATCTCTGGTATGGGTGAGCTTCACCTTGACGTCCTTGTTGACCGTATGCGTCGTGAGTTCAAAGTTGAAGCGAACGTAGGTGCTCCTCAAGTATCTTACCGTGAAACATTCCGCGCTTCTACTCAAGCACGTGGATTCTTCAAACGTCAGTCTGGTGGTAAAGGTCAGTTCGGTGATGTATGGATTGAATTTACTCCAAACGAAGAAGGAAAAGGATTCGAATTCGAAAACGCAATCGTCGGTGGTGTGGTTCCTCGTGAATTTATCCCAGCGGTTGAAAAAGGTTTGGTAGAATCTATGGCTAACGGTGTTCTTGCAGGTTACCCAATGGTTGACGTTAAAGCTAAGCTTTACGATGGTTCATACCACGATGTCGACTCATCTGAAACTGCCTTCAAGATCGCTGCATCTCTTGCACTTAAAGAAGCTGCTAAGACTGCACAACCAGCTATCCTTGAACCAATGATGCTTGTAACAATCACTGTTCCAGAAGAAAACCTTGGTGATGTTATGGGTCACGTAACTGCTCGTCGTGGACGCGTAGATGGTATGGAAGCACACGGTAACAGCCAAATCGTTCGTGCTTACGTTCCACTTGCTGAAATGTTCGGTTACGCAACAGTTCTTCGTTCTGCATCACAAGGACGTGGTACATTCATGATGGTATTCGACCACTACGAAGATGTACCTAAGTCAGTACAAGAAGAAATCATTAAGAAAAACAAAGGTGAAGAATAATTCACCGTCACTTTAAAAGAAGTCACTTTGTGGCTTCTTTTTCTGTTTGGTAGAAATAGGAAAAAGTGCCTCAAATATGGTAAAATAGAAAGAGTATATTGTGAGGAAAATGGATGTCAACCACTTTTGAAATTTTAATGAATCAGTTGGGAATCCCCGCTGAAATGAGAAATCATGAGGCCTTCTCTCAGGCTGAAATAGAACAAGTTATTGTTCATAAACGAAGCAAAGTTTGGGAGTTTCATTTTGTTTTTGAAAATATCTTGCCTTTTGAACTTTTTCTAGAGTTAAAAAGAGGCTTGAAAGAAGAATTCTCAAAAACAGGAAATCAGGCTAGTTTTGAGATAAAAACGCGAAATCAGGAATTTTCTAGAGAACTTTTACAAGCCTACTATCGAGAGGCTTTTTCGGATGGTCCTTGCGCTAGTCAAGGTTTTCGTTCTATATATCAGAATTTTCAGGTTCGCTTTGAAAATGACCAGTTAATCATTGAAGCTTCTGAAGCGGCAGATACAGAGCATTTTAGAAAAAATCATCTGCCAAATCTTAGCAAACAGTTGGAACACTTTGGTTTTCCTAAATTATCCTGCATTTTAGAAAAAAATGAAGAACTCACGAGGGAAGAGCAAGAGGCCTTTCAGACGGAAAATAAAATGATTATCCAAGCTGCCAATGAAGAAACACTTCGGGCTATGGAACAATTGGAACAGATGGCGCCACCACCTCCAGTAGAGGATAAGCCTGTCTTTGATTTCCAAGCCAAGAAAGCAGCTGCCAAGCCAAAACTAGACAAGGCAGAGATTACTCCTATGATTGAGGTTAATACTGAGGAAAATCGTCTGGTTTTTGAAGGAGTTGTCTTTGATGTCGAGCAGAAGGTGACTAGAACAGGTCGTGTCCTAATTAATTTCAAGATGACGGACTATACATCTAGCTTCTCCATGCAAAAATGGGTTAAAAATGAAGAAGAAGCCCAAAAATTTGACATGATCAAGAAAAACTCTTGGCTTCGTGTTCGTGGGAATGTTGAAATGAATAATTTCACGCGAGACTTGACCATGAATGTGCAAGATGTCCAGGAAGTTGTCCACTATGAGCGTAAGGATCTGATGCCAGAGGGAGAACGTCGGGTTGAGTTCCATGCACATACCAATATGTCGACTATGGATGCTCTACCTGAAGTTGAAGAACTCGTTGCGAAAGCAGCCAAATGGGGACACAAGGCAGTAGCAATCACGGATCACGGGAATGTTCAATCCTTCCCTCATGGCTATAAGGCAGCTAAGAAAGCTGGCATCCAGCTAATCTATGGGATGGAAGCCAATATCGTTGAAGACCGTGTTCCTATCGTTTATAACGAAGTGGAGATGGACCTTTCTGAAGCTACTTATGTAGTCTTTGACGTGGAAACGACAGGACTTTCAGCTATCTATAATGACTTGATTCAAGTTGCGGCTTCCAAGATGTATAAGGGGAATATCGTCGCTGAATTTGATGAATTTATCAATCCAGGGCATCCTTTGTCAGCCTTTACTACGGAATTGACTGGAATTACGGATGACCATGTAAAAAATGCCAAACCCTTGGTTCAAGTTTTAAAAGAGTTCCAAGAATTTTGTAAGGATACCGTTCTTGTCGCCCACAATGCCACCTTTGACGTTGGCTTTATGAATGCCAATTATGAACGTCATGGGCTACCAAAAATCACTCAGCCTGTCATTGATACGCTAGAGTTCGCAAGAAATCTCTATCCTGAATACAAGCGCCACGGTCTAGGACCTTTGACTAAGCGTTTTGGTGTTGCCCTAGAACACCACCACATGGCCAACTATGACGCGGAAGCAACTGGTCGTCTGCTCTTTATCTTTATTAAAGAAGTGGCAGAAAAACACGGTGTGACAGATTTGGCAAGATTAAACCTTGATTTAATCAGTCCAGATTCTTATAAAAAAGCTCGAGTCAAGCATGCGACCATCTATGTGAAAAATCAAGTGGGCTTGAAAAATATCTTTAAGCTGGTTTCTCTGTCAAATACCCAGTATTTTGAAGGAGTTCCACGGATTCCACGTACAGTACTAGATGCCCATCGAGAAGGTTTAATCTTGGGTTCTGCTTGTACAGAAGGGGAAGTCTTTGATGCAGTCGTATCACAAGGTGTTGATGCAGCGGTCGAAGTTGCTAAATACTATGACTTTATCGAGGTAATGCCTCCGGCAATCTATGCACCTCTGATTGCCAAAGAACAGGTCAAGGACATGGAAGAACTCCAAACTATTATCAAGAGTTTGATAGAGGTTGGAGATCGCCTCGGCAAGCCGGTTCTTGCGACAGGAAATGTCCACTATCTCGAACCCGAGGATGAAATTTATCGAGAAATCATCGTCCGCAGTCTGGGTCAGGGAGCAATGATTAACCGAACGATCGGTCACGGAGAAGCTGCCCAACCAGCTCCGCTACCAAAGGCACATTTTAGAACGACTAATGAAATGTTGGATGAATTTGCCTTTCTAGGAGAAGATTTGGCTCGTAAGATTGTTATTGAAAATACCAATTCTTTAGCAGAAATCTTTGAGCCTGTTGAGGTTGTAAAGGGTGATTTGTATACACCTTTCATTGACCAAGCCGAAGAAACCGTTGCCGAATTAACCTATAAAAAAGCTTTTGAAATTTATGGAAATCCACTACCAGATATCGTTGATTTGCGGATTGAAAAGGAATTGACTTCTATCCTAGGGAATGGTTTCGCCGTGATTTATCTGGCTTCACAGATGCTAGTGCAGCGCTCCAACGAACGAGGTTACTTGGTTGGTTCTCGTGGGTCTGTTGGATCTAGTTTCGTCGCGACCATGATTGGGATTACAGAGGTTAATCCTCTCTCTCCTCACTATGTCTGTGGTCAGTGTCAGTACAGTGAGTTTATCACGGATGGTTCTTACGGTTCAGGGTTTGATATGCCAAATAAAGACTGTCCAAACTGTGGCAATAAGCTTAGCAAGAATGGACAGGACATTCCTTTCGAGACCTTCCTTGGTTTTGATGGGGACAAGGTACCCGATATCGATTTGAACTTCTCAGGGGAGGACCAGCCGAGTGCCCACTTGGATGTTCGTGATATCTTTGGGGAAGAGTATGCCTTCCGTGCAGGAACGGTTGGTACGGTGGCTGCTAAAACAGCCTATGGATTTGTCAAGGGTTACGAGCGTGACTATGGCAAGTTCTACCGTGAAGCCGAAGTAGAGCGCCTAGCCCAAGGAGCTGCAGGTGTTAAACGGACGACCGGTCAGCACCCAGGGGGAATCGTTGTTATTCCTAACTATATGGATGTCTATGACTTTACTCCAGTGCAATACCCTGCAGATGATGTGACCGCTGAATGGCAGACTACTCACTTTAACTTCCACGATATCGACGAGAACGTCCTCAAGCTCGATGTCCTTGGTCATGATGATCCGACCATGATTCGCAAGCTTCAGGACTTATCAGGTATTGATCCAAATGATATTCCAATGGATGATCCAGGTGTCATGGCCCTCTTCTCAGGTACGGATATCCTAGGAGTGACACCTGAACAAATCGGCACTTCGACCGGTATGCTTGGAATTCCAGAGTTTGGGACCAACTTTGTTCGCGGAATGGTGGATGAAACCCATCCGACTACTTTTGCAGAGTTGCTTCAGCTTTCTGGTCTGTCTCACGGTACCGACGTTTGGTTGGGAAATGCCCAAGACTTGATTAAGGCTGGAATTGCGGACCTATCAACCGTTATCGGTTGTCGGGATGACATCATGGTTTACCTCATGCATGCAGGTTTAGAACCTAAGATGGCCTTTACTATCATGGAGCGAGTGCGTAAGGGATTGTGGCTTAAAATCTCAGAAGAAGAGCGCAATGGATATATCGAAGCCATGAAGGCCAACAATGTTCCTGAATGGTATATCGAATCTTGTGGAAAAATCAAGTACATGTTCCCTAAAGCTCATGCGGCAGCCTACGTTATGATGGCCCTTCGCGTGGCCTACTTCAAGGTTCACCATCCGATTTATTATTACTGTGCTTACTTCTCAATCCGTGCCAAGGCTTTTGATATCAAGACCATGGGGGCAGGTTTGGATGCGATTAAACGCAAGATGCAAGAAATTTCTGAAAAACGCAAGAACAATGAAGCTTCTAACGTAGAAATTGACCTCTATACAACACTTGAAATCGTCAATGAGATGTGGGAACGTGGCTTCAAATTTGGGAAGTTGGACCTCTATCGCAGTGATGCGACTGAATTCATCATAGACGGAGATACCCTCATCCCACCGTTTGTCGCTATGGATGGTCTAGGAGAGAACGTTGCTAAGCAATTGGTACGAGCTCGTCAAGAAGGAGAATTCCTCTCTAAAACAGAACTCCGCAAGCGTGGTGGGCTCTCATCAACCTTAGTTGAAAAGATGGATGAAATGGGAATTCTCGGCAATATGCCAGAGGACAACCAGTTGAGTCTGTTTGATGATTTGTTTTAAATAAAAATTAACAGACGGACAAATATTGTCCATCTGTTTTGTTATACTTATACCATAAAAAGAAAGAGGTTTAAATGATGGTTAATACAGGATTAGATAACAAATATCAATTTGAAAATTTTATAGAAAAAGATGGTAATGCTTTGGCAAAGAAAGGATCCTTAGCAGTAATAGAGAACTTAGGATTAAAATATAATCCCCAATATAATCCTCTTTATATTTATGGGGAATCAGGTTCAGGTAAAACACACCTCCTGCAAGCTATTGGTAATAAGGTTCTTGAGAACAATCCAGAAAAGCGAGTAAAATATATTTCTGCCGAAAACTTATTAGAAAATGAGCTAGAAATCCAAAAAGTTAGAAGTGAGCAGTTTGATCTCCTAATAGTAGATGATATTCAGATATTAGGGGAAAAGGATATTCTTATTCAAGAAAAATTTTTTAATCTTTTTAATTCTCTACATGCTAAGGATAAACAAATGGTTTTCTCTAGTGACACTGAACCAGATCAATTGAAAAATGTTCAATCTCGTTTGATTGTGCGTTTTAAGTGGGGAATGACAGTGTGTCTAACATCAATTGAAGTATAAAAAGGACTGTAGATGAATGATCAAGAAAGACTACTAACGATTTTTTTACGATTACAGTTTGGGACTCCGTTAGGAAAAAAGCAATTAGCTCAAGAATTTATGGTTAGTGAAAAGACGATACAGAGAGATTTTTCGCTACTCCGTGATATTTTATCTAGTAACACCAGTTATAGTGGAGATTTGCTTTATAACCGTAAGACGAATAAGTATTGTTTAGCAAGTAAGGCAGTTTTTAATAAAAAGGATATACTCGTTATTTCAAAGATTTTATTGGAAAATCGAGCACTGAATAGACCAGAAATTGATAGCTTACTAAAAAATTTACTGATTTTAGTTCCTCGTGATGACCAGAAAGAAATTGAGAAGATTATTGGTAGTGAAAAGCTTAATTATGCTCCCTTAACGGATCAGCAAAATAGAATAGAGAAAATATGGAATTTATCAGAAGCTATTTTGCATGAACAGGTTCTAGATATTGTCTATCAAAACCCGTATTCTGAGTCTTCTAAGAGGCAGACTGTTTTACCAGTCTCTCTTTACTATGATAGTCATTATTTCTATCTGGTTGTTTACCAGTTGAAACATGCTACTTATATTACTTTAAGAATAGACCGTATCCAGTCCTGGTCTCTTAGTGATATAGAGAAACCTTCTATTTCTTATCGAGATAAATTTAGAGATGGAGACATTCGTAACGAGAGAGTGGACGCTTTTATCGGGAAGAAAATCAGTATTGAAATCGAGTATTTGTACGATCCGACGATTGTGATGGATCAATTTCCAAATGCAAAAATAGTTGGGAAAAATGGTAGCTGGACTCATTTTCAGTTTGAAAGTCAGCATACACCGGGGCTTAAACGCTGGTTGCTGGGACAAGGGGAAGCAGTTACTGTTTTGTCTCCTCGGATTTTAGTAGAGGATATGAAGCAAACAGTTCAAGAGATGATAGATAAATATAGATGAGGATAAAATGACTATTCAATTTACTTCTAAAAAGGTTGGAGAACTATTGAAAAAAGGGAATTTGCGGATTCCTTCTTATCAAAGACCATATAAATGGAACAGAAAACATATCCGTAATCTTTTTTATGATTTACGAGATGCTATGGGAAAAAAGGAATATCAGATTGGTTCCGTTATCTTGCATGAAAATGAAAGATACTTAGATATTGTCGATGGACAGCAACGGCTAATTTCTATTTCCTTGTTTCTTCATTTATTAGATGATTTAGAGAATTATAAGGGTGCTAATCAACTGCTGAGTGCTGAATTTGGAGAGCTATCTTGCTATCATGCGAGTGAAAATTATAATGAGTGGGAAAATTTGACTCAATTGGTTGGCGAAAATCAGGCAAAAGATATTTGCAATTTTTTATTGAAAAATTGTTCTGTCTCCGTGATTACTATGCCACAGGAACGATTATCAGAGGCCTTTCAGCTATTTGATTCTCAGAATAATCGTGGAAAATCTTTAGAACCTCATGATTTGCTCAAAGCCTACCATCTTCGCAAGCAAGATTCAGAAGATGAAAAGATTGTTGAAAAATGGGAGCAATTTGTAGAAGATAAAGATTTAAGTCTCAAAGAGTTGTTTGATAAACATCTTTTTCGTATGAGACGTTGGTCTCGAGGAGAGACAGGATTGACAAACAAACGTTATGGATCTTATCTACGTTTTACAGAGGATTTTATTGACGATTTTAAAGGCGTTGATTTGAATCAGAACTTTCCATATCTAGAATTGTATCGTCATATTGAAAATCTCCCCATGTCCATTACTATGCCAATCATTGATGGAAGTAAATTTTTTGAGTATATTGAATCTGCTCATGAAACTATTAAAGAGCATAAAGATTTTTTAAATGAAAAGTTAGGATTTTCTGATGAGCCTGAAGGGGAAGAAAAAAATTTAGCTTACCCAAAAGATATGTTAAACATTTACAATAGTTCCAAAGGACGCTACCTCAAGTGTCACAATATATTCCTAAATATTTGCTCGCTTTTTGCAGATAGATTTGGGAAAGATGAGCTATCAAAGGATATAGTAGAGACCTTGTTTATTTGGTCTTATTACCCTCGAGTTAAGTCTAAAGCTATATATGATGCAACTGTAGGAAACTATGTTGCTGGTGGAAGGTTTAGACAAAAAGAGGTTCAAAAGCTATTTCAACTTTTATCTCATGCTGTCACTCCGAATGATTTCATGGTCAAGATAGATAGAGAGTTATTTGAAAATTATACTGTGGAAAAGATTATAGAAGAGGAAAAAGATAAATGGTAGAAACACATACAAGTTTGTCAGTGAATCGTTTGTTAAATGAAGATACCTATGCTATTCCTCTTTATCAGAGAAATTTTGCCTGGACTTATGATGAAATTGAACAGTTATTGAACGACGTAGCAGATGCTTTTCAAGAAAATAGAGACAATTACTACTATATTGGAACATTAGTCGTTAATAAAGAGAATGGCATTTTCAAAATCATAGATGGGCAACAACGGACAACAGCCCTTAATTTGATTGCCTTGGCTTTGAAGCATGAGTTTGGTTTTGATAGATTGAAAGCTGTCAATCTTACCTTTCCAGCTAGGAAGAAATCAAATAAGAATATTCAAGATTTATTTGCCAAGCAAGAAATTTCAGAGGACGATGAGAATGAGCTGACTAGAGGTTACGGATATGCTAAAGACGCATTGAAAAAAGTGCTAGAGGAGCGGCAATTTGAATCTGAATCTTTCTTTAATTATCTATTTGATAATGTCATTATTTTTCGTAGTATTCTTCCCAATGATTTAGATTTGAATTTATATTTCGAACGTTTCAACTCTCGAGGAGAGCAACTGGAGGCTCATGAAATTCTTAAAGCACAAATGATGGCTAAGTTTGGTACAGACCAAGAAATGGCGCAAAAGTTTGCAAGAATTTGGGATGCCTGTGCAGAGTTTGATAAGCCGGTCTCAAGTCAATTTAAGATGCGACGGAAGAGAGCAGATGATTTTCAAGAACGCGAACGTATTTTTGGATGGCATTTTACAAATTACTCATTTCATAATATTTATGATGATATTGATTTTTATCAAAGTGAAAGAAGAAAGTTATCAGATATATTAGGAAAAACGATAAGTGAAAAAAATACAGAAGTAGAAAAAGATTTTGGTGATTATACCCAAGTTATCGATTTTCCAACCTTCCTACTCCATGTATTGGCAATTTGGGAAGGTAAGAATATCAATGAGGTTCAGTTAGACGATAAGAAACTTTTAGCTCTATTTGATATAAAAAATAAGAATAAGACTTGGATTATTGAATTCAGTGAATTTCTTCTTAGAATAAAACATATTTTTGATAATTACATCGTTAGAAATTCAAATATGGATTCTTCAAGCAGAAATAAGGATGAATGGTTTTTGCAGAAGGGAACTTATTATGAATATCAACCTAATGGAAAAGCTAAAGAGCATTACATAGTTGAAGAACGCTTTACTAAGAATACATTTTCAGATTCGGAAATTAACCAAAACATCATTCTTCTCCAATCCATGTTTGCTGTGACTTTTACTGCTAATCGTGATAGTCGTTGGTTATATGAGATTTTACAATTTCTCTACAGACATATTGAAGAACTAAATGATCAAGACTTCGGTGTTCATTTTAAGGAATTTCTTGAAAAAATGGCAGTGACGTATGCAGAACAAAGATTGTTTACTGAGAATAGAAGAATTAAGAAATACGGGGATATTCCTGTTTATGCTTTTAACTTTGTAGATTATGTTTTATGGAAAAATCGTGAAGAATTAAAGAAAGCATACGATGTTAAGTTTGAAGATTTCAAATTTGCATATCGTCGTTCTATAGAGCATTGGTTTCCACAACATCCAAATAGTGATGAAAGAGTTGAAAAAATTGATGATAAATTTTTGCACTCCTTTGGGAATCTCTGTATCATTACAGATAGTCAAAATTCGAAGTTTGGAAATTTAGTTCCAAGTGCAAAATATAAACAGTGGGAAGGAATTTTCAATCGCCAGAGTTTAAAATTACAGATGATGGCAGATGTAACGGTAAAGAATGATAAATGGGGTATTTGTGAGATTCAATCTATGGAAAAAGAAGTGGAAAGATATGTACACGACTTTTGTGATAGTTAAATAAAAACAAGCTTTATTAGGCTTGTTTTTAAATTTACATCATATGTGATATACTAGTAACGGGGGACATTTCATGAAACTAAGAATTTTCGCGGAAGACAAGCCTGCTCAAAAGGTGTTTGAATATCAATTAGAGCTTGCTGATCAGACAATTCTTCTATCGACAGCACTCTTGTCAGGTGCTATTGCTGTGGCAGGATTATTTTCAGCTTTGAAAGAAAAATAAAAATAGAAAAGAGAAAACAGAATGGTTTTACCAAATTTTAAAGAAAATCTAGAAAAATATGCTAAGTTATTGGTTGCGAACGGAGTTAACGTGCAACCTGGTCATACCTTGGCCCTCTCTATCGATGTGGAGCAACGCGAGTTGGCTCACTTAATCGTCAAAGAAGCTTATGCACTTGGTGCACATGAAGTTATCGTTCAATGGGCAGATGACTTTGTAAACCGTGAGAAATTCCTTCACGCGCCGATGGAGCGTTTGGACAATGTGCCAGAATACAAGATTGCTGAGATGAACTACCTTCTTGAAAACAAAGCAAGTCGTCTCGGTGTTCGTTCTTCTGACCCAAGTGCCTTGAACGGAGTGGACGCTGAAAAGCTTTCAGCTTCTGCTAAAGCTATGGGAATTGCTATGAAGCCAATGCGTATCGCAACTCAATCTAACAAGGTTAGTTGGACTGTAGCAGCTGCAGCTGGACTCGAGTGGGCTAAGAAGGTCTTTCCAAATGCTGCGAGTGACGAAGAAGCAGTGGACCTCCTTTGGGACCAAATCTTCAAGACTTGCCGTATCTACGAAGAAGATCCAGTTAAGGCTTGGGAACAACATGCAGCTATCCTGAAGAGCAAGGCAGAAATGCTCAATAAAGAACAATTCTCAGCTCTTCACTACACAGCTCCCGGAACTGATTTGACACTTGGCTTGCCTAAGAACCACGTTTGGGAATCAGCCGGAGCTATCAATGCCCAAGGTGAAGGATTCTTGCCAAACATGCCAACAGAAGAAGTCTTTACAGCTCCTGACTTCCGTCGCGCAGATGGTTATGTGACTTCAACAAAACCTCTTAGTTACAATGGAAATATTATCGAAGGTATCAAGGTGACCTTTGAAAATGGTCAAATCGTTGATATTACTGCTGAGAAGGGTGATCAGGTTATGAAGGACCTTGTCTTTAAGAATGCTGGTGCGCGTGCCTTGGGTGAATGTGCCTTGGTACCAGATCCAAGCCCAATTTCTCAGTCAGGGATTACCTTCTTTAACACCCTTTTTGATGAAAATGCTTCTAACCACTTGGCTATTGGTGCAGCTTACGCAACTAGCGTTGTTGGTGGAGCAGAGATGAGCGAAGAAGAGCTTGAAGCTGCAGGACTTAATCGTTCAGATGTTCATGTTGACTTTATGATTGGTTCCAACCAAATGGATATCGATGGTATCCGTGAGGATGGGACACGCGTACCACTCTTCCGCAATGGAGATTGGGCAATTTAAGGAGAATCTATGCTTGGAAGTATGTTTGTCGGCCTTTTAATCGGACTACTAGCAGGAGCTATCACCAATCGTGGAGAACGTATGGGATGCTTCGGAAAAATGTTCCTGGGCTGGATTGGTGCCTTTTTAGGACAATTACTCTTTGGTTCTTGGGGACCAAGCCTAAACGGTACAGCCATTATCCCATCAGTTCTCGGTGCCATGATTTTGCTAGCCATTTTCTGGGAAAGAGGAAGCTAAGTTTCGATTTAGAAGGCAGATTAACTCTAAAGAATAAGAGAGAGGCTGGGACAAAAGTCCTAGCCTCTCAATTGTCTTTGGATTGTCGATCAAGACGCAGTGGTTGAGTGGGCTCTACTACGCTTATTTCATCAGCTTTTACAGCCCTACTCAACTGTGCGGAGGTGGGACGACGAAATCGAATTCTAACGAATTACCGATTTCTGTCCCACTCTCTCTTTTTAGGTCGCTATATAAAGTCCTTTGAAAGCATTCATCTGGACTTTGCCACAGCCCTTTCAGTGACTGGTTCTTTTTATATTGCCTCAAGTATGGTACAATAAAAGCATGAGAATTCAACAATTACACTATATTATCAAAATCGTAGAGACTGGTTCGATGAATGAGGCTGCCAAGCAACTTTTCATTACTCAACCTAGTCTGTCAAATGCCGTTCGTGACCTAGAAAATGAGATGGGAATTGAGATTTTTATTCGAAATCCCAAGGGAATCACCCTCACACGTGATGGGATGGAATTTTTATCCTATGCCCGTCAGGTTGTCGAGCAAACCCAACTTCTAGAAGAACGCTATAAGAATCCCATCGCTCATCGCGAGCTTTTTAGTGTGTCTTCGCAACACTATGCTTTTGTGGTCAATGCTTTTGTTTCCTTGCTCAAAAAGAGCGATATGGAAAAGTACGAGCTTTTTTTGCGTGAAACCAGAACCTGGGAAATCATTGATGACGTCAAGAACTTCCGCAGTGAAGTCGGAGTCCTCTTTTTAAATAGCTATAACCGAGATGTCCTTTCGAAGATGTTGGATGACAATCATCTGGTTGCCCATCATCTCTTTACAGCACAACCCCATATCTTTGTCAGCAAGTCCAACCCACTTGCCCAAAAAGACAAGGTGCAGTTGGCGGACCTAGAAGACTTCCCATACTTGAGCTATGACCAAGGGACCCATAATTCCTTCTACTTCTCAGAAGAGATTTTGTCACAGGAACACCACAAGAAATCCATCGTGGTTAGTGACCGTGCGACCTTGTTCAATCTCTTGATTGGTTTAGACGGTTATACCATCGCGACTGGTATCCTCAATAGTAATCTTAACGGAGACAACATCGTTTCGATTCCACTTGATATTGATGATCCCATCGAGCTGGTTTATATCCAGCATGAGAAAACAAGCTTGTCTAAGATGGGTGAACGCTTCATCGAGTATTTGCTTGAAGAAGTTCGTTTTGATAGCTAATCATAAGTACATTAGAAAAGAAAAGGAAATATGACACCAATGAATACCAATGATTTTGATTTTCACTTGCCAGAGGAGCTAATTGCTCAAACTCCTTTGGAAAAGCGCGATGCTTCTAAGCTTTTGATGGTCAATCGCAAAACAGGAGAATTTCAAGATCGCCATTTTCACTCCATTATCGAGATGCTAGAGCCAGGTGATGCTCTGGTTATGAATGATACACGCGTTCTGCCAGCTCGACTTCATGGTCAGAAGGAAGAAACAGGTGGACACGTTGAACTCTTGCTCTTGAAAAATACGGCAGGAGACGAATGGGAAGTGTTGGCGAAGCCAGCCAAACGTCTCAAGGTCGGTGCCCGAGTTGTCTTTGGTGATGGTCGCCTAAGCGCAGTCGTGACCGAGGAATTAACCCATGGAGGCCGTATTGTCCGTTTTGAGTATGAAGGGATTTTCCTAGAAGTGCTTGAAAGCCTGGGAGAAATGCCGCTTCCTCCTTATATCCACGAAAAGTTGGATGACCGCGAACGTTACCAAACAGTCTATGCCAAGGAAAGTGGTTCAGCTGCTGCTCCAACTGCAGGTCTGCATTTTACCAAGGAATTACTAGAAGAAATCCAGCAAAAAGGAGTTCACCTAGTCTACTTGACCTTGCATGTTGGGCTTGGAACCTTTAGACCTGTTTCAGTGGACAATCTGGATGAACATGAGATGCACTCAGAATTTTATCAATTGTCTGAGGAAGCTGCTGCGACCTTGCATCAGGTCAAAGAAAATGGTGGCCGCGTGATTGCCGTGGGGACAACCTCAATCCGTACGCTAGAAACCATCGGAAGCAAGTTTGACGGTCAAATCCAAGCAGACTCTGGTTGGACCAATATCTTTATCAAGCCAGGTTATGACTGGAAGGTTGTGGATGCTTTTTCTACTAATTTCCATTTGCCTAAGTCTACCTTGGTCATGCTTGTTTCTGCCTTTGCAGGACGTGAATTGGTCCTCGAAGCCTACCAGCATGCTATTGATGAAAAATATCGTTTCTTTAGTTTTGGTGATGCCATGTTTATCTATTAAAAATAGAAGGGCTAATTCCTGATTGGATTAGCTTTTTTGATGTCAAATAGCTATTGAATTATATGGAAATAAATGATACACTGAAAACTACAGGCTAGCTATTTTAGATGCATATGAAACTGTATCATCATTTTAAAAGGAGATTATCATGAAAAAAACATTGCGCTACACCGAGCCCACTGAAAAAGTAACTCTCTTACTTTTAATAAAATGAAAACCGAGGAACCACTCATCAATTTGAGCGAATTCCTCGGTTATTTTTT